>DBGGTD010000330.1:0-3595 GCA_051162585.1 Elainellaceae cyanobacterium | reverse complement strand
GATGGAGGTCTATCGCGAAGGACGAGTGGCGATCGCCAATGCTCTAGGAACCGGAGTTGCCGATGACAAGGTAATTTACGCCTATGTTCCCCAGATGATTCAGTATTATCTAGGCGAAGACCAGATTTTGCCCAATGTCCCGACGTATCTTTGTTGGGAGCCTGACCAGCAGAACCATGTGCTCAATAACCTCGACCAGCTTGTTGTGAAGTCAGCCAATGAATCAGGCGGCTATGGCATGTTGGTGGGGCCTCATGCGTCTCCCGAACAGCGGGAAGAATTTGCCGAGAAAATCAAAACGAGTCCTCGCAACTATATTGCCCAACCGACGCTCTGCCTGTCGCGTGCCCCGACACTCATTGGCGACACATTGGAAGGCTGCCACGTCGATTTGCGCCCGTATATCCTCAACGGCAAAGACATTTATGTGAATCCGGGGGGGTTAACGCGTGTCGCTCTCAAGCGAGGGTCATTGGTTGTCAATTCCTCTCAGGGAGGTGGCAGCAAAGATACGTGGGTCGTTTTGGAGTAAGGAGAAATTACCATGCTTAGCCGTGCAGCAGATTCGATTTACTGGCTCAATCGGTACGTAGAACGGGCAGAAAACGTCGCTCGATTCATTGATGTCAATCTCAACTTGCTACTTGATTCCCCCGTTGGCACCGAGCAACAATGGCAGCCTCTTGTGGTGATTACAGGCGATCTCCCGTTGTTTAAAGAGCGTTATGGCGACGCCACTGCAGAAAATGTGATTCACTTTTTGACGTTTGATAAAGATTACCCCAACTCAATTTTGTCGTGTTTGCAAACGGCGCGAGAAAACGCGCGATCGGTGCGAGAGATTATCTCGTCGGAGACGTGGGAGCAGGTCAATGCCTTTTATCTGATGGTGAAAGATGCATCACAAAACCAGCAACACGGCTTAGGTGAGCTGTCTAGCTTCTATGCCGAGGTCAAGATGGCAAGCCACCTGTTTGCTGGCGTCATGGGCGCTACCATGTCTCATAATGAAGGTTGGAATTTTGGTCAGATTGGGCGGCTGCTAGAGCGGGCAGACAAAACCGCGCGAATCCTAGATGTGAAGTATTTTATCCTGCTGCCGTCGGTCAAAGATGTAGGCACGACTCTAGATGAACTTCAGTGGATTGCGCTGCTGAAATCAGCGAGTGCCTACGAGATGTATCGCAAATGTCAGCATCGGATCACGCCGCATAGCGTCACTGAGTTTCTCATCTTAGATCGCGATTTTCCTCGGTCAATCCAGTTTTGTCTACTCGAAGCCGAGCGATCGCTCCGCCATATTACAGGTATTCTTGCCCCTGGAACCTGGCGAAACCCGGTTGAGCGCGATCTTGGCAAGCTGCGATCTGAGCTAGATTACATCACTATCGAAGAAATTGTTCAAATGGGGCTCCACGAATTTCTCAATAACTTGCAGATGCGCCTCAATAAGATTGGCGATAGCATATTTGAGACGTTTTTTTCGTTGCAACCCATTCAATAGGCAGAGGACAGAGGGCAGACGGCAGAGAACAGAAGGATGAAGGCGGGTGCTGTTAGCGCCAGCGTAACGCACCATTATAGCTAAAAGCTAAGAATCTAAGCGACTTGCATCACAGCCACCGAGCCTTCTCTGCCGTACTATATTCGCGTATGTGGCTTATTCCATGATCTGTGCCTAAATTTCTTCTATAGTTTTTTCCAACGTGCGCTATAAAATTAATCACACGACGCTTTATACCTATGACCGTCCGGTCATGCTAGATTCTCATGTGTTGCGGCTCCGTCCTCGGTCTGACGTGACTCAAAAGCTGGGCCTATTTTCGTTAGAGATCGATCCGAAACCTGAGAAGGTGGTTGAAAACGTTGACTTAGACGGCAACGATGTTATCCAAATTTGGTTTCCATCTCAGAAGGCGACCGCATCCTTAAATGTTCGAGTGTCATCGGAAGTTGAAACATTTCGCAGCAACCCGTTTGACTTCTTGTTAGAAAAGTGGGCGACGACATTGCCCGTCGATTACCCAAATTCTTTATTGCAACAGCTCCGACCATATTTGTCACATAGCCAAGATTTCCCGTTTACCACTGACCCCATCGCCAATGAGCTAGCTCAAGATATTTGCCTTGCAACAGACGGGAATACGGTATCGTTTCTCAGTGAGCTCAATCAGCGCATTCATGACCATTGTCAGTATGGGGTTCGAGAAACGGGTGCCCCCCAGCCCCCTAGCATGACGTGGAAACAAAAAGCTGGGTCGTGTCGAGATTTTGCGGTACTCTTTATGGCAGTCTGCCAGGCAGTTGGGCTTGCTGCGCGATTTGTGAGCGGCTATCAGGAGGGCGATCCAGATATAGAAGAGTGCCAACTGCATGCTTGGGCAGAGGTTTATTTGCCGGGTGCAGGCTGGCACGGATACGACCCAACGAATGCGGTTGCTGTGAGCGATCGCCATATTGCGTTAGTCGCAAGCCCTTTTTCTCAGAAAACAATTCCGGTAAAGGGCTCACTGAAAGCAGAAGGATACCGGGCCAAATCTGAGATGACCTATCATCTGACGGTGCAGCGATTGGAGAACTAATTGTGCGCCATGGGAGATGGGCTGAGGCGATCGCGCCCATGAGCATCCATCAGATTGGTTATGTCAGGCCCAGACGGAATGATGCCTCCCGGATTCAGCGGAAACAAGTTGCCATAATAATCTCGCTTAACCGCATTGAGATTGCAGGTCTCGGCAACGCCGGGCAACTGATACAAATCGCGTAAATAGGGGCCTAGATGCGGATAATCTTGAATTCTGCGGCGATTGCACTTAAATAGCCCGTAGTAGACAATGTCAAATCGAAACAGGGTCGTAAATAGGCGCACGTCTGCTAGCGTTGGGCGATCGCCACACAAATATCGATTCGTTTCTAGGGCCGCATCAATCTGGTCTAGCATTTCAAAGAGCTCATTGCAGGCTGTCTCATAGGCTGCTTGAGTTTGAGCAAACCCACATCGATAGACGCCGTTGTTAACAGCAGGGTAAATCTTGTCATTCCAGGCATCAACGCTCGATTTGAGATCAGATGGATAAAGATCAAGCTCAGGATGGCTTGCAAACGCATTCAATTCTGAATTGAGCATGATGATAATGTCAGCGCTCTCATTGTTCACGATTGTGTGAGTTTCCGAATCCCACAAGACGGGAACAGTGGCGCGTCCTTGATATCCTGGCTGTGCCCGTTCATAAAGCTCTCGCAGCGTTGAGCAACCCTCCTCAGGTTTGTCAAACACCCATCCCCCTTCAAGGGGCGAGGGTGACACAATCGTGACCGGAATTGCATCGTCTAATCCCTTGAGTGCACGTACGACTAGCGTTCGGTGTGCCCACGGGCAACCTAAGCCCACGTAGAGACGATATCGGTTGGCAGCCGCCGGATATGGACTATCCTCCGTTGATGTGCCCTCCGTTGATGTGACAGCCTGTCTAAACTCACTTTCAGGGCGAATATAGGCTCCCGACGGGTCGCGGGGAGCCAGTTTTGACATCATCAAATGCCACATCGTCGTCCAAGCAAATTTGCCTAGCTTGATAATAAACTTCGACGGCAG
>DBGGTD010000329.1:0-5041 GCA_051162585.1 Elainellaceae cyanobacterium | reverse complement strand
ATATAAAACGTTGATAAAGTTCGTTTCCTGCCAACAAAATCAAATAGCCCCTCGATCGCAGCTTCCTGATCCTGAATTAAGCCTACAACTTGGCTTACTGGACGATCTGTTGCTCCATGAGGAATTAACGATTCATTGATTCCTTGTTCTATTAGCAAGCGAGTAATTCCGCGATCCAAAGTATATAAGCGCTCAATAATACCTGTTTCGATAGCTATCTCTCGACGCAACTTTTCCATGAAATTCTTGAATTCGCCAGAGTCACGAAGCCGTTCAGCTTGTTCATTCCATACAGTGACCAAAGGTGGCAATTCAGTATTTGCTAAGTCTTGCCAATTATTTGGTAAATCTTGGATAGGTTGCCACTGCATGTAAAACCTCTTAAATTCTTTGTGTAAAATTTAGCACGCCCCAAAATCCTACAGACAGATCACACACGGCTTATTCAAAGTTGCTTGAAATTTTTGCTCTTCAAAGAAAGCCTGTTTCATATAACAAATTTGTCTACGGCAATATAGGTTATTTCCCAATACAAAATCGGCTAAAAATGCGATCGAGCATCGACTCGGTCACTTCTTCGCCCGTGATTTCTCCCAGTGCCTGAATCGCGCTTCTCAGGTCAATCGTCCAAAAATCTAACGGAAGCTGATGGTCGATCGTCTCTTGAACGTGGGCAAGGGCAGAATTTGTGCGGGTGAGGGCAGCCGCTTGTCGCTGGTTGATAGCAATCTCTAGGTTACTGGCGTGCAGCTCGCCTGCGTTGACGGTTTCTAGAATGGCGCGTTCGAGGGCATCGAGTCCTTGATGATGGGCGGCGGCTGTTTTGACGATTCGATGGTGAGCAGCAATGGGAAGGTCTGGGATTGGGTTGCCAGCAAGTAGGTCAATTTTGTTGAGAATTAGGATCGTAGGACGATGATTCACCTGGGTATAGATGGCGTTATCGTCGAATGTCCATCCAGCTTGGGCATCCACTGCAAGCAATACCAAATCAGCCGCCTGAGCAGCCTGTTGCGATCGCTCGACGCCGATTTTCTCCACTTGGTCGGTCGCCTCTCGAATGCCCGCTGTATCTAACACCTGTATTGGAATTCCTCCCACCACCAGTTGAGACTCGACGACATCGCGGGTCGTCCCTGGAAGCTCGGTGACAATCGCGCGATCGCTCTTGCTCCACGCATTCAAAAGGCTCGATTTACCTACATTGGGGCGACCCACAATGGCAACCTTCAGCCCGATGCGCAGCAGTTCACCCTGAGCAGCGGTGGTGAGAAAATGCTCAACCTGAGAACGCACCTGCTGAAGCTGCGCGATCACCCAAGGTGTATCTAAGGGGGGCAAGTCATCTTCGAAATCGATCCGCGCTTCAACCTCGGCAAGGATATCTAAACACATCGACCGGAGATGGCGGATGGGTTGAGCGAGTTTTCCTCGAATGCCTGCTAAAGCAGTTTGGGCCGCTTGGGGCGATCGCGCGCCAACCAAATCCGCGATACTTTCAGCTTGAGTCAGATCAAGTCGTCCATTCATAAATGCCCGCAGCGTGAATTCACCCGGTTCGGCAAGTCGGGCACCCTGTTCGAGACAGAGAGTTAGCACCTGCTGCACCGCCATAATGCCACCGTGACAGTGAAATTCCACCACGTCTTCGCGGGTATAGGACCGGGGTGCCAGCATCAGCAACAGGAGCGCTTCGTCAACGAGCTGATTAGTGTAGGGATGGCGAATGTGGCCATAGAGAATTCGGTGGCTTTCCCAGGCTTGCTGCCCTGGGGCATGAAAGAGCTGATGGGCAATATCTACCGCCTCCGAGCCTGACATCCGCACAATGCCTACACTCCCCTGCTGAGGAACAACAGCAGTGGCGATCGCCACGATAGTATTACCTTGAAGTTGGGATTGAGTCATGGGCGGTGGAGAACTGCGGAGAAATCAAGAATGCTTGCAAATGGCTTTATTAGGAGTTCATCAGAGCTTAATTTTTCTCTTAAGATCAACGTAATATCATGAGCCTAGCGTAGTCATAGAAACATGCTGCTTGTTGTCGTGCTGATTTAAATTTGTGTCTCAATCTTCTGACCCGTCTGATCAGCCTAAACCCCATTCCTCCTTGGTTTCTCATCATTCGTCTTCGACTGCGAAAAGACGGAAAACGTCTGAACCCAAATGGCGACGACGCATCCGCTATATTTATTTTCGCTTTATTCGAATGCGCGGCACCTCTCAGGCGATCGCCAGAGGGTTAGCGTCAGGAGTATTTGCGGGGTGGTTTCCTCTATTTGGCTTGCAAACCATTATCGGCGTCGCGCTAGCTGCTGTTTTTCGCGGCAACAAAATCATGGCAGCCGCTGGAACGTGGGTCAGCAACCCCTTCACCTATGTCCCTATTTATTATTTCAACTTTCGGATTGGAGAATGGCTGCTTGAGCGAGTCGGTATTTCAGTGCAGATGCCCGGCCAAGACTTCCAGAAAGTAATTGCTGATGCAGGATGGCAAGCCTTCCAACAGTTTGTGGCATTAGGAGCCGGATTCATTGCCACCTTATTTTTAGGATGCTTCACTGTCGGTATTTTGAGCGCCATCGGCGCTTACTTTCTGGGGCTAGCAGTGGTGCAGCGTATCCGCCAACGCCGATCCAAACGATCTACGCGCAAACTTCGTTAACCCGGTGTAGAATGCGACGAGCCGATCGCTAACTTTGCTTGACTTTGCAGCGTCAGCCCATACTCAATCCCCTCAACTACAGCATGATACGAAGCATCCAAGATGTTGGTAGACACGCCTACTGTCGTCCATCGTTGGATGCCATTGCTTGATTCGACGAGCACGCGAGTCTTAGCAGACGTTCCGGCAGCACCATCTAAAATTCGAACCTTGTAGTCTCGTAGATGAAAGTCTGAAATCACCGGGTAGAAATTTTTCAAAGCTTTTCGCAGAGCTGCGTCTAGTGCTGAAACTGGGCCATTTCCCTCCGCAACTTCCAACATGTCTTGGTGATTCACATTAACTTTAATGGTTGCCAGCGAATCTGAATGCCAAGCGTTTAGATCTTGAGCAACTTCGCAGTGAACCTGAAAGCCTTTTAGCGTAAACCAAGAGTCTCGTTTGCCCAATGCCTCGCGCATGAGCAATTCAAAGCTGGCTTCTGCGGCCTCAAACTGATACCCTTCGCTTTCCAAATCCTTGAGCCGCGTGAGAATCTGACGGCAAGTTGGATCTTCTTTGTTCAGGTCAATCCCAAAACTTCGAGCTTTCGCTAAAACGTTGCTCAACCCTGCCTGATCTGAAATCACAATGCGCCGAGAATTGCCGATTTGTTGAGGCTGCATGTGTTCATACGTGATTGGATTGCGCTCAACGGCGCTCACGTGAATGCCGCCCTTGTGGGCAAACGCAGACAAACCAACGAAGGGAGCATGATCGTCAGGCGCTAGATTGACGACTTCGCTGATAAAGCGGCTGGTATTGGTCAGTTGGGCAAGCTGGTCGTTGTCGACGCAGGTATAGTT
Source organism: Elainellaceae cyanobacterium (assembly GCA_051162585.1). Taxonomy (GTDB): domain Bacteria; phylum Cyanobacteriota; class Cyanobacteriia; order CAZCXK01; family CAZCXK01; genus DBGGTD01. The sequence continues at coordinate 1,531 of DBGGTD010000329.1, read as the reverse complement.
CAGCTTAAGCTGAAGATTTGGAATTAACGTACACAGGTTGGCGTTGCCGCATCGTTCTCCATAGCCGTTGATGGTGCCTTGCACCATGCGTGCCCCTTCCATAACAGCGGCTAGTGCATTGGCAACGGCTGTACCCGAGTCATTATGCGTGTGGATGCCGAGCTGTGGCGTTGAGTGATGGGGAGACTGCGACGTTTTAATGCCGGTGGCAGCGACCACGGCTTGGACAATTTGGGTAATCTCCTGGGGTAATGTGCCCCCGTTCGTATCGCATAATACAATCCAGTCTGCGCCTGCGGCGATCGCCACCTTCAAGGTTTCTAGAGCATAGGCAGGGTTATGCTTATAGCCGTCAAACCAGTGTTCTGCGTCATAAATAACGCGCCTCTCTTGATGGCGAAGGAATTGAATGGTGTCGTGAACCATCGCCAGATTTTCATCTAAGCTCGTCTTTAGCCCTTCTGTGACATGCAGATCCCAAGATTTGCCGAATGTCGTAATCCAACGAGTTCCGGCAGATAAAATGGGCTGAAGCATGGGGTCATCGGCTGCTGCCTTTCCGGGGCGTCGGGTCGAGCAAAATGCCACCACTTCAGCTTGAGTTAGAGGCTCTTCTTGAAGTTGCCAAAAAAACTGAACGTCTTTAGGATTGGCGCCCGGCCATCCCCCCTCGATAAACGGAATGCCGAGCCGATCGAGTTGGCGGGCAATTCGTAGCTTGTCTTCAATCGACAGGGACATCCCCTCGCGCTGAGCCCCGTCTCGAAGCGTGGTGTCATAAATCCATATTGGATTCAATGATGCAGTCGATGTCTCAGAAATCATGAGTCGCCTAATGAGTTGAGTTCGTGCAAAAATCGTTGATTAGAACGCCATTATGCCTAACGTAACAGTTCAGGGGAAAATGTTTGAATGTAAGATTGGAGCAAATTTGCGCCAAGTTCTATTAGAGCAGGGCATTGATCTGTATAACAATCAGGCTAAGCTAAGTAATTGCCACGGCATTGGGACCTGTGGAACCTGTGCGGTACAGAGGGTGAGGTGTCTGCCCCGAATTGGTGTGACCGTGCGAGGCGATCGCTCCCTCCTCATTATCCTGACCGCAGTCTGAGAGAGTAAGTATTCTATCTTGGTCAACTTTCGCTAGGGTGTAAGGGGAGCCCAATAAACAGGGAGGTCATGGCCTGACGCTAACGGGTATCCTACGAGGCGATAGAGACGAGTTTCGATAATTAATGTAGCGTTTAGCACCATTTGCGGTTGGAGGGAAGCGTGAATGTAGATCAACTAATTGGCGTTTTGATCGCGGGGCTGATTCTGGCAGTCATTGCCGGCACGCTTCTTAAGGGAATTGTACGAGTGATTAGCTTTGTAACTTTAGGAGCAATCGCGGTCATTGCTCTGGCAGAAGTGACTGGGCAAACTGATCTATTTCCTATGTTAGGGAGCTCATCATCGCAATCGATCCCAGAAGATCAGCAGTCATCGCCGTTTTCTAATGGCTCTGAATCCTCGCCATCCAGAGCAACCA
>DBGGTD010000328.1:0-7485 GCA_051162585.1 Elainellaceae cyanobacterium | reverse complement strand
AGTTGGCTCATCGAAAAGCCACGGCTTCTGGAGGCAGCGGCGATCGCCATTGTCACACCGGGAGAAGAAAAAGATGTCAGAGCATTTATCCCCAACTATGACGGCATCATGCGCTGGATGCCAAACCCAGTCGATGTGGATAGCCTCGACGGGCAGCACTGGGACGGGCTCAGTGAGCCCAAGCGGCTCGTATTTCTTGGACGTTTTGATGTGTTGCACAAAGGCATCGACATTTTAGTGGCGATCGCCCGACACATCCCCGATGTCGAATTTCATCTCTATGGCACTGAAGATTCTGGCACCCGCCAATGGTTTGAGCGCATCAAACAAGAATTGCCGCCTAATGTCTACTTTCATTGTCCGGTGTTTGGTGCAGAAAAATTTCGGGTTGTGTCTGAAGCCAGCCTGTATATTCAGACGGCTCGCTGGGAAGTGTTTGGTATTTCAATTGCAGAAGCCATGTACTTGGGAACGCCTTGTGCAGTCGCAAATACCATCCACTTTGCAGAGCTATTTCAGCAATATGACTTGGGTCTGGTGCTATCGAGCGATACCGAAGACGCAGCCCTGCAGCTTCGAGATGCGCTGAATCAACCTGATCAAATGCAGCACTGGTCAAAGCAGTCAAAATCCTTTGCACATACCTACTTTCATCCTCACTCTGTCGCTCTGAATTACATCAAGCTGTACGAAGAAGTGGTAGCCGCTCAATGAGTCTTAAACAAAAAACTGCGAAAGGCGTGGCGTGGTCATTCATCCAGCGATGGGGAAGCCATATCATTTCTTTTAGCACCTTTTTGCTACTCGCCCGCCTCCTGAATCCCGAAGATTTTGGGTTGGTAGCGATGGCTGGGGTTTATATCGCATTCATGAAGGTGTTTTTAGACCAAGGGTTTGCCTCCGCAATTATCCAGCGAAAAAACCTCGACCCAGAGCATCTTGATACCGCATTCTGGGTCAGCGTGGTCAGCAGTCTTGCCCTAGCGGGAATTAGTATCGCGTCTGCCGGATTGATTGCTGGTTTGTATCAAGAACCGCAATTAGTTTGGGTGATTCGGTGTCTATCAGTCAACTTTTTGTTTAAGGCGCTCAATAGCGTACAAACTGCGATTCTTAGCCGCAGCTTTCGGTTCAAGTCCTTGGCGATTCGATCCATGCTTGCCATGTTGTTGGGCGGTGTCGTCGGCATCGTGATGGCATTTTCAGGGTTTGGCGTGTGGAGTTTAGTCGGTCAGCAGACTGCCATCGGTTTGACTGAAGTGATTGTGCTGTGGTCTGTTAGTGATTGGCGACCGGGTTTCAAGGTGTCTGGACGGCATCTCCAAGAGTTGTTTGCCTACGGCATCAACGTCATGGGGCTCAACGGGCTGACATTTTTAAATCGATATTCAGACAACTTGCTCATCGGCTTCTTCTTAGGCCCTGTGATTTTAGGCTACTACACCGTCGCCTATCGGATGTTGACGGTACTCACTGACTTACTGACTAAAACAACGGCACAGGTCGCTCTGCCCACGTTTTCCAGGCTTCAAGAAGACCCGGAGCGGGTGCGTCGAGCCTTTTATAAAGCCACGCAATTTAGCAGTTTGATCGGCTTTCCAGCATTCTTTGGGATTACGGTCTTAGCGCCTATTATTGTGCCTGCGATGTTTGGCAGCCAATGGAAACCGAGTATTCCAGTCATGCAGATTCTGTCGTTTATTGGCATGTTGCAGTCACTGGGATATTTTAACGGAGCCGTAATGATGGCAATGGGGAAACCCGCATGGAGCCTAAAAATCAAGTCGGTCACGACCCTGATTACGATTTTGGGATTTATTTCCGTCATCCAGTTGGACTTGGGAATTAATGCAGTTGCGACTTCCTTTGTCGTCTGCGGATATCTGATGTTTCCGGTGAGTCTCTGGGCAATCCACAAGTTAATTCATATCAAGCTGGGGGTCTATCTCCGGCAATATATCGCTCCGCTCATCGGTTCGTTGGTAATGGGCATCGCGCTCGTGGGCAGTCAGGCATTGATCGGGAAGTGGTTTAATCTCCAAGCTGCGTTAGCCCTTCATATCGCCATTGGCACGGTGGCGTATGCTCTGACCATTTTTATCGTTGCACCTAAACTGTTTCGCCAAATCTTGGAGTTAGCTCAATTGGCAATGCCAACCAAGTCGAAACGCAGAACTTAATACGACATGAGTGATGAAGAAGCATACTGCAACAGTCGAGTCAAACGAATTCAACGTATTGAGATGGGCGCGTCAAACCGCGATCGCCGATCGCCGCACCTATAGTCGTAACCCTCGTCCCGTTTCCATTCAGCGGGGCCTTCGCCTGCTGCACCCCAATCTCTGCCGACCGATTTTTATTGTTGGGGCACCCCGCTCAGGGACGACATTTTTGGGGGCGTGTTTGGGCGAGCTGCCAGAGGTGTCGTATCACTTTGAGCCGGTTGCCACCAAAGCAGCCTCTCAGCACGTTTATGCTGAGGATTGGAGCCTGGGGCGATCGCGCTGGGTTTATCGAACCGTCTATCGCTGGCTGACTCGAATCCACCTAGATTCAGACCTGCGCTTTGCTGAAAAGACGCCGCGCAACTGTTTCATAATTCCGTTCCTCGCGACGGCATTTCCCGATGCTCAGTTTATTCACATCGTTCGCGACGGGCGCGATGCGGCATTGTCGTATAGCAAAAAGCCTTGGCTGCAGGCAGCATCTGCCCAGTCAGGCAAGCGAGAACCGGGCGGCTATGCCTATGGCCCCTATGCACGGTTTTGGGTTGAGCGCGATCGCATCTCAGAATTTGAAGCCACCAGCGACATTCATCGGTGTATCTGGGCATGGCGACGCTTTACTGAAACCGCCCTCAATGCAGCCTCAAGCTTGCCCCCCCATCGATATCATGAACTGCGCTACGAGCAGCTCGTGACTCATCCCAACTACGAATCGGAGCGGTTGCTCAATTTTTTGGGCATCGCCAATTTAGAGTCTCGAAACCGATTGAAACGGGCGATCGCCCAAGCTAGACAAGACTCGGTAGGGCAATGGCAGCGTGACCTTTCATCTGAGCAGCTTCGCCAGATTGAGCATGAAGCCGGCGCTCTTCTTCACGAGTTGGGCTATCACGCTGAGGAGATCCCCTGCCATGACTAAAACTCGCGTTTTTATATTGGGCTGTCCCCGATCGGGCACGACGCTTCTTCAAAGCCTACTCACCGCCCATCCCAGCGTGGCATCGTTTCCAGAATCTCATTTTTTTCGCGCCCTCTTAAAGCGGCGCAGCGTCGTGCGCCAGACGCTGGGATTAGCCTCTCGCAGTGCCCGTCCTCGGTTTGAAGAATTTTTGCACGAGCTGGGACACGAGGAACTCAATGGAATATTGCCTGATCACGCAGCATTCGTGTGGCAATATAGCCGCGCCTTCATTCGCCTACTTGATTTACTTGCGGCTGAAGAACACAAGGATGTCTGGATTGAGAAAACGCCTGGGCATTTACACTATGCTGAGGCGATCGCCAGCCACGTCCCTAATGCACAGTTTATTCACATTCTGCGGAACGGTGCAGACGTTGTTGCGTCCCTATATGAAGTGACCCACCGTCATCCTGACATTTGGGGAGGACAACGCAGCATAGATGATTGCATCGAGCGTTGGTGTCAGGATGCTCAAATCAGTTTGCAGTATCACCATCATCCACGTCATCATCTGGTGAATTATGAAGACCTGGTGGCTCATCCAGAATTGGTGCTAACTACCCTCTGTGACTTTATCGGGGTGCCATTCAATCCCATAATGCTGCAAAACTATAAAACGGCTGCGCAACGGGTGGTTCTCAAAGACGAGCAGTGGAAAGCATCTGTCTCTCAATCGATTGAAACCAACCGAATTCGCAAATTTCATCAAGTATTTGATGAACAGCAGCAGCACTATATCCTCCAACAACTGTCAGCCGTGAATCTCAGCCCGCTGAGTCCAAACAGCCTGAATTACGAGAGAGTATGACATGAGGAGACTCAAGCTAGTGTTTCGTCCGTGGTGGGATGAAAACCCCTACCAATCTCTACTTGCCGATTCCCTAAACCCGTTAGGTATTCGTATCGATAGCGCTGCTCGTTGGGCTGAAATTGATTTTCTCCATCGTCCAGACGTTGTCCATCTGCATTGGTTACATCCGATCTTTATTGCTCCTAGTTTCCGCAAATCGCTGACAAATGTAGCAAAATTCTTTATCGGATTGATTGTGTTGAGGATACTGGGCACCAAGATTGTATGGACTGCGCACAACCTCAAAAACCACGACAACCATAGCCCCCTGATGGATCGAATTTGCACTGGGCTGGTCGTACATCTTGCTCACGGTGTGATTGCTCATGGTGAAACGGCGAGGCAAACCATCATTCGCACCTTTCATCCGTGGAATCCCAATAAAATATTCGTCGTTCCCCATGGAAATTATGTCGAGTGCTACGACAACACGATTTCCTCGACTCAGGCGCGCCATCAGCTAGGGCTGTCAGAGTCGGATGTGGTGTTTCTATTTTTGGGGGCAATCCGACCCTATAAAGGCGTATTAGAGCTGATTACAGCGTTTAAGCAGTTAAACTGCCCGACTGCGACGCTGGTGATCGCAGGGAAGCCGTTTGATCAGGATACGTCAGAGCAAATTGAGCAGGCGATCGCCGACCAACCCACTATCAAATTTATTCCAGGGTTCGTCCCAGATGAGCACATTCAGGTTTATATGAATGCCTGCGACGTGACGGTGTTTCCCTACCGAAACATTCTCACATCAGGCTCAGTCTTGCTTGCCATGTCATTTGGACGAGCCTGTATTGCCCCTCGCCAAGGATGCATCACCGAAACCCTCGACGAATCAGGAGCATTGCTCTATGACCCCGACGAAAATTCGGGATTATTGAATGCGATGAAGCAAGCGGTTCAGCGACGCTCTGAGCTGTCTCAAATGGGTTCTTATAATCGTCAGCAAGCTGAAGCGTGGAGCTGGAACCGGATTGCGCAAATGACGTTCGACGTGTACCGCAATTGTATGCATCGGTGATGAATCCGTCCTATGAATGCACCCCATCGTCCATTAGTTACTATCATTATTCCGGTCTTTAACGATTCTGAACGGTTGAAGCTGTGCTTGAATGCTCTCGAACAGCAGACCTATCCCAAAGACCGCTACACCGTTGTGGTCGTTGACAATGCCTCAGACGAAGATATTGAGGCAGTTGTCAGCCAATTTCCGCGGGCGATCGCCACCCATGAGAGTCGTCCTGGCTCCTATGTGGCACGAAACAAAGGAATTGCGATCGCTCGCGGTGAAGTTATAGGATTTACAGATGCTGACTGCATTCCTGCCCCCGACTGGATTGAGCACGGCGTTGCGCATCTGTTGAAAACGCCTCATTGCGGGTTGGTGGCTGGACGGATTACTTTCTTCTTTCGCGACCCCGATCGCCCCACGCCCGTTGAACTCTACGACAACCTGAAGCTAGGGCTTGATCAACAAAAATTCTTAGAAGACTCACACTACGCCGCTACGGCAAACCTGTTTACCTTCAAACACGTCATCGATCAGGTCGGTGGTTTTAATGACACCCTCAAATCAAGTGGCGATCGCGACTGGGGACAACGAATATTTTCTGCCGGATATCAGCAAATCTACGCTGAAGATGTTTGCATTACTCATCCAGCGAGGTATTCATGGGGCGACCTCCGCAAGAAAGTGATTCGTCTAATCGGGGGGCATCAAGACCTTAAGCGCAAACGCGGGCAATCGACCCTGCAAATGGCAATCGAGGTCTTTAGTTCATCAATCAAAGACATCCTTCCGCCCTTTCGGATGTATTACTACATCTGGTCATACGATAGTCTCAAAACCAATAAACAACGGCTTCAATTCACTACTGCTATGATGTATGTCCGATATGTCAGAGCGTGGGAGCGAATCCGTCTGTTTATGGGAGGCGACTCGACTCGCGGGTAGGGGGCGATCGCGATGGCAGTACTGCTGTGCAAACACGCTATACCCATTCTCGATTTTGGATTTTCGATGGGCAGGCACAAGCCCTGATTAGATTCCAGCCTGTTTATCCATAGCCCTACTTTGAAGAATTGGTATTTCATGTCGCTTGCGAAACGCGGGTTTCAAACTCTTCGGTTTTGCAGGAGTCCGTGTAGGAGTCCCTTGTGGCGCATCCCAATTTTGCGCAAACCCTTTTGCCGTTGAGACTGCTTCTCTATTGCTCGCAGTGACTCTCGGATAGTCGTCGCGAAGGCTGTTCTAGTCATTGCGAACGCAGTGAAGCAATCTCTAAAGGACTCATTCGGGATGCTCCCAATAGAGGGCGTATCTCACTACTTCATGAGACGTTAATTTCTAGATATAGCGATCCTAAATCGCTTGTGAATTGTGCGTGAGCGGTGGGGCGGGCGCCGCCCGCCCCACCGCTCACAACCCATCTGGGATTGCTATATTAAAGCTTTTATGAATTAACAGAAATTACCAGAGCTGATATATGAAGATTATTAGAAGCTTGACCCAACCATCGACCAAAATCTTGATGTAGATCGTCTAAGAGTTAAGTTATTGAGTGACATTGTAGGTAATTTCTAATCGGAAACTCGTTAATTCAATCAAATCAGATGCCTCACCTTGGATGGATTTGTTTGGGTTATGAATAGAATTCGGACACGAGAAGTTGAGATCGAAATAGCTTGAGATTGAAGCAAAAACGCGTCGATTTTAACGCAGTTTATTCTCCGTGAACCAGGGACTCTGCCATTTAACTGCTGCTGTCAACTAACAATTTACACAACCGGAAATTGAGAAGGTTTGAGCAATATGGCACAGTCTGACAAAACTATGGCGTTACCCAGTTTTTCGATCATTATAGAGACAGAAAACCTGTCTACCGCAGATTTAGATGGTTTGCTCGATTGCTTAGATTCTCTAGAGAAACAAGATATTTCTCCAGAATCTGCAAACGAAGCATTGTTGATTAATAGTGGCGATGTTCCTAAAGAATTGATTGACAATATCTGTCGGAAATATTCGTGGGTTGGGGTTCAATACGTTGATCCAGAATTAGATTATTACGATTCCAAAATGCATGGAGTCAAACTGGCAACCAGCGAAGTTATTATCTTTGCCGATTCGGACTGTTGCTACACAGACGGTTGGCTGCGTTCGATGTTGACACCCTTTAGTCAAGACGCATCGGTTCAGGTTATTGGGGGTGAAACATCGATGGCAATCAAAGGTCCCTATAGCCTGGCAATGGCAATGACCTATATCTTCCCACCGTTTAGCCGTAAGCCTGGCTTGTACGAATCCTCTGGATATTTCTGCAACAACGTCGCATTTCGGCGAGAGTTTTTAATTCAGTACCCAATTCCATCAAAACTGCCGATTTATCGCGGAAACTGTAGCGCTCACTCCTCAAATCTCAAAAATTTGGGATACACCATTTGGAGACAACCCAAGT
>DBGGTD010000327.1:0-7429 GCA_051162585.1 Elainellaceae cyanobacterium | reverse complement strand
TTACTTTTGGGATTATTAAAAAACTCGTCAGGTGGAGCGTCTTCGACCAGTCGCCCTTGGTCTAAAAACAAAATGCGATTGGCTGCTTCGCGGGCAAAGCCCATTTCGTGAGTGACGATCGCCATCGTCATCCCAGACTGGGCGAGATCTTTCATCACGTCTAGCACTTCCTTGACCATTTCAGGATCAAGGGCAGAGGTGGGTTCGTCAAACAACATGATGTCAGGCTCCATGGCAAGAGCACGGGCGATCGCCACCCGTTGTTTTTGCCCGCCAGACAACCGAGACGGATACACGTCTGCTTTTTCTGTAAGACCGACCCGGTTTAAAAGCTCCATTCCTTTCTCGTTTGCCAAAGGTTTAGACACTTTTTTGACTCGGATTGGGGCATACATAATATTTCCCAACACGGTCATGTGGGGAAATAGATTGAAATGCTGAAACACCATGCCCACGTTTTGACGGATTTTCATCACGTCAGTCTTTTGGGTCGTGATATCAATTCCATCGATGATCACCTTGCCAGATGTCGGCATCTCTAATAAATTGATGCACCGCAAAAACGTCGATTTACCTGACCCAGATGGCCCAATCATGGCAACTACTTCGCCACGATGAATTTCTGTCGAAATTTCTTTCAGAACTTTGAGGTCGCCAAACGATTTATATAAGCGCTCAACCTTAACGGCGAGCGATCCATTGTGCTGATTGTCAACAGAGGTATCCTGCATAAGCGAAAGTATCCGTCAAATCTAGGGCAAGCCAATCAACTATCGATATAGTGCCCAAAGGCGTCAAGGTGACATTGAGTCTGCGCTGGGCATCATTTCAGCTACTCTTTTGTAACCGGCGTTCCATTAGGGTTGCTGCTATGGTCAGTGCCATCACCATCAGGTAATAAATGACCGCTACGATCAGCAGCGGCTCAAAGTAAACATATTTTTCAGCTCCGACAATCTGAGCCCGACGCAATAAATCTTGAGCCCCAATGGTTGACACCAAGGCCGAATCTTTGAGTAGGGCAATGGTTTCGTTCACCAGGGCAGGCAAAATATTTTTTACTGCCTGGGGCAAAATAATATCAAGCATCATGGGCTGATAGCGCACCCCCAGGGACATGGCTGCTTCGGTTTGCCCACGATCGATCGCCAAAATTCCTGCTCGAATGACCTCAGAAATGTAAGCTCCCGAGTTGAGGGTAAACGTAATCACTCCAGCTTGAAATCCAGAGATGTCGTACCCGGTTAGCTGAGGCGTTGCGAAATAAATGAGCGAAAGCGTAACCAGCAACGGTGTGCCTCGAAAAATCGACGTATACACCATGCCAAACCAGTAGAGTGGCTTAATGCTAGAAATTTTGAAGAGGGACAAAATTGTCCCCCAGATGAATCCAAAAACTGCTGAAAGTGCAGTGAATTTTAAGGTGACTAGAATCCCGCCTAAAATAAACGGGATCGATGGAAGAATCCGGTCAAAGTCTAGGTTCAGAGCAGCAACGGGTAGACTCGGGGCAGGGAAAGCGGTAACGACGCCAAAACTCATTGTTAAGCTTATGATCCTAAGTGTTTATTCGGCGCTTGTCCCTTGTTGTTCGTAGTAGTCTTCAAACCATTTTGTGACCAGTTCTTCAAGCTTGCCGTTCTCTGTCATCTGAGTTAACACCTGATCAAATTCGGAGGCGAGTTCAGAATCTTTTGGGAAGGCGATCGCCGAACCTGACACGCCTTCACTTTCGAGGGTGACAAATTCTAAGTCAGGATTATTTTGCACATATCCTTTAGCGACGGTGTCTTCTACAATGGCCGCATCAAGCCGTCCTGCTTTTAACTCTTGAATCAGTTCGCTGACTCGATTACGCGGTTCAACGACCATCTCTTCAACGGTTTCAGCCTGTTCTTTTGCCTCTCCCTCCTGAATCGAACCAAGCTGAACACCTACTGTCTTACCGGCTAAGTCTTCATAGCTTTCATAGCCAGAACCAGCGGTTGCGACGATTGTGTTCTTTGCATCGTAGTAGATCTGGGAGAAATCGACGCTTTCTTTGCGTTCCTCTGTCGGGGTCATCCCCGCCATTGCAAAGTCAACTCGCCCGCCTTGAAGTGCTGGGATGATGCCATTAAAATCCATATCTTGAATTTCAAGCGTATATCCAAGTTCGCCTGTGATGTATTTTGCGATATCAATGTCAAAACCGATGGGCTCACCCTCCCCCGATGCCGTTTCATAGAACTCATAGGGTGGATAGTCAGCTGATGTCGCCATTACAAGCGTAGTGCCACCATTGGCAGGTTCTGTCGTCGCAGCCTCTTCACTACCGTTTGGCGTATCGGATGGCGCGCAAGCCGCCACAATAAATACAGTGAATAGCGCAGATAACAAGACGGTGAGTAAAAACTTGAGTCGCTTCATAATGTCGTCGATTTGAGTGGAACGTTGCAAAAACAGGTCAGAAATACGATTACACTGTGGCAGCGTCACGCGCCAAATTTAGTGTCTTAGGCTACTAAGATGCGATCGCCCATTAAGTCAGCCCATCAAACCCATTTAGCAGCATAATCACTGCCATGCATTTGGCACACAACGGTTGAAGAGTATACCTTACCAGATTATTTGGAAATGCTTATTTACGAATTGAAACAGCTTGTTAGTCAAGCAAGACTCGATTGCGCCTCTTGGGATAAGGAAATTAGCTAATCCGAGAGCCTGAAGGCATTTAGCACCTGATCTCGATCCATCCCAGGTTGAATGTCAGGACGATACATAAGGCGGATTACCTCGCGATCGAGTGAGCTCAATTCTGCGGTTTGTGTCCATGCTTGATAAAAAATTGAGTCAGCGTAATCGTCAGAGTCTTTCATACACCCGCTAATGGCTTGGGTTACTTCTTCTCGAATCAGATGATTGCGTTCTGTTTGGCTGATTCCTTCGGTGGTGATCAAAATCCTGGCTTGATGAATCACATCTTGGCTGTTCCAGCCGATCCAAGCAAAGCCTAAATTAATTGGAATGTAGTTGGGATCGTAATCGCTAAATTCGGATTCAGGAACAAAATAGATAGTCATGTTGGGATCAGCCGAATTGAGGGTAATGGTTAGCCCTGTGAGTTGCTGCAATTCGGCAACCACGGCTTGGAGTGTCTGTCCATCTTCACGGGTTGGGCTACCAATGATTTGGATATCAACAGTACCTTGCCATTTTCGAATGACGGGATCAGCGTTGCCATATTCAGTGCCTAGGGCAATGTCTAAAAAATAGGCGATCGCCTCATTCTGAGCACCGTCATCATAAGCATCTAATTCGTAAGCATCTAATGATTCACCCGCATTGAACGAATCATATTGGGGTGGCTTTGGTGCTGCTCCAATCTCAAACGATTGCTGGGGTGGTGCGATCGCCCCTTCATCCTGATCTAGATTAGAGAATCCATCTAGGGAATCCAACCCTGGCTGACGAGGTTGTTCTGGTGGCGGAGGAGATGACAAGCCCCCCGACGCCCGATGATTTTGTTTGGGCGATCGCTCGACGCCAGAGGTTGATAGGCAAAATATTGTCGCACCCAAAAGAGTAATCAGTAAAAAGCACAGATCCAAGGCGATCTGTGCTTTGCGATTCAAAGTAGGCATGCATCTCAGTTACACGAACTGAGATTAATTATAGTAGAACAAATGTACTTGCGGCGTAGTTTATCGATTTCTTACTGTGTTAGACCAATCCTGTTGAGGCAATCTATACGCGTCAACATTCACTTGGATTAGCAATGAAATTATATAAATCACTATCCTTGCACTATCTGTGTTGCAGTTTGTGAACAAAATCAGGAAATCGGGCGATCGCTCCTGATGTTTCAAAGAGGCGAGCCCAAACAAGAGCCCCCAGAGTTTGGACTCGCCCACCCTTCAGGGTAGGGCTGAAGACTAATCTTGGGATGATGGCACTCGCCCCCCGAGTGTTACCCTCCTTCCAAAATTTCTATAGCCTTATTCTCTTGCATTAGGATGACAAACGTGTCCCGATGAACACCCGTGATGCTCCTATTTCGCTGACGGATGCGTAATCTAAAAATGCGAGCCCAACTCAGCGTTTTAGTGGAATCACTTGAAATAATGAGTTCCAGATTCTAACTGATAACGCAGGTGCAACAGAGCTGTTATGAATTTTTGGAACCTTTTTCTGATTTTTATCGTGATTTCGTCGCTGCAACCTGCCATCCAGCGGCGCATCACCGAATATCGTCGATTATCCGCTATTCAAAATTTTGAGAGAACGCGAGGAAGTCGGGTGATTTTGCTGATCCATCGGCAAGAAGCCATCAGTTTGCTGGGTATCCCTATCACCCGCTTCATCAATATTGAAGACTCAGAACAGGTTTTGAGAGCGATTCGCCTGACTCCCCCGAATGTACCGATTGATTTGATTCTGCATACGCCCGGAGGATTGGTGCTAGCCACCGAACAAATTGCTAGGGCTCTTGTGCGACATAAAGCCAAAGTCACTGTGTTTGTTCCGCACTACGCCATGAGTGGAGGCACCATGTTGGCAATGGCAGCCGATGAAATCGTGATGGATGAAAATGCTGTCTTAGGGCCGGTTGATCCTCAGTTGGGTAACATGGCTGCTGCAAGTGTGCTCAAGGTCATTGAAGAAAAGCCCATTAGCGAAATTGATGATCAGACATTAATGTCGGCTGATATTGCCCGTAAGGCGCTTAATCAAGTTCAGTCGTTTGTTCGAGCGCTGCTAGAAGATAGCATCCCTCAGCAAAAAATTGATCCTGAAAATATTGATCAGATTATTCAACGGCTAACAACCGGACAGGTTACGCATGACTATCCTGTTTTGGTAGAAGAGGCTCAAGACATTGGTTTACCCGTTATCGTGGGGCTTCCAAGAGAAATCTATTCCCTAATGGATCTGTATCCGCAGTCGATGTCAGGCCGCCCCTCTGTGCAATATATTCCAATGCCGTATCAAAATCGTCCATCATTCCCTAATGGCAATTCATGAGGTTCTGTGAAATTTGCTGACTTGATCGGGATTTTATGCGTTATTGCCGCTCTAGTTATTCTGTGGCAGTTTCGTCAAATATTACTGTTAGTATTTACTGCTGTTGTGTTGGCGATCGCCCTCAATGCCTTAGTTAGACAGATCGTTCGTCGGTTCGGAGTGACACGCGGCAACGCAGTTTTGATTGCATTGAGCCTCGTTGTATTGGGAACTGCCCTCTGTATCGGCATTATTGTTCCGCTATTTGTCAACCAGTTTCAGCAGCTCCTTCAGTTGCTGCCAGAAGGGTTTCGTCAGTTTATTAACTGGCTTAATCAGTGGATTGAAAATCCACCTGCTTGGCTGCCCATGCCCGATGTCAGACTGTTGCCCAATTTTTCTGACCTCATTCAGCAGGCTGCGTTTCTTTCTCAACAAATCTTCGGTAATTTCTTCACGTTTTTTTCCAATTCGCTATCTGTTCTTCTTCAACTGCTGCTGGTCATTATTTTGACTCTTATGCTGCTCGCGGATCCTATCGCCTACCGCCAGCTCATATTAAGGCTTTTCCCATCGTTTTATCGACGACGCGCTGACTCGATTTTTACTAGTTGCGAAAGCGCTCTCATTAACTGGTTGGGAGCTGTGTCGATTAGCTCCGGATTTGTTGCTCTAGTCAGTGGGTTAGGGCTCTCTATATTACAAGTTAAGTTTGTGTTTGCCCACGCGTTGCTAGCCGGAGTTTTTAATTTTCTGCCCAATATCGGCCCGACTATCAGTGCAGTATTTCCGGTTCTCGTAGCACTGCTTGATTCTCCTGGAAAGGCGATCGCCGTTGTTGTGTTATATCTTGTTATTCAAAATCTAGAGAGCTATTGGTTTAGCCCAATGGTGATGCAGAAACAAGTCTCCCTCCTACCGGCTGCTACTCTAATTGCCCAGATTTTCTTCGCAACATTTTTAGGACCTCTTGGACTGGTACTCGCCTTACCTTTAACTGTTGTCGTGAAAACCTGGGTTGAAGAAGCAATTATCAAGGATCGGCTCGATCAATGGCATAAAACGGCTCAATCCCCAGCGATCGATTTATCTCCCCATGGTCAAGAACATCATCCAGACGCAAATTTATCTTCTACAGAGTATTCATTACCATCAGTCGAGTCCGACTCCGCTTCATCTGTCGGTTTACCACCATCACCCGAGATTTCTCCTCCCTCGGATGCATCAAAATCTAACCAATGATTTCTGTCATTGACCCTATTACCAATTGCAATCTCATAAGCTCAGAGCTTAGAATCAGGGAGCAAGTATGGAGAACTCGAAGATCCGATGAATCCGGATACTCTTACCCAAATGCTCCAAAAGGGATTTCGCGTCACTCTAGGCGCGACAGCTTCCTTGATTGAGATTTTGCAAAATCCACAACGGCGAGACGAAAACCTGTCTAACTTGGCTGCTGAGCTTTCTGAACTTTCTGAAGAATGGGCTGTTAAAGGTGAGATGACCGAGCAAGAAGCTCGCAGTTTTGTAGAGAATTTGCTCAGCAATCAGCCAGGTCAACCGGGTCAGGAAACCTCAGATATCACTCAACCAACGACGGTTACGGTTAAACCTACTACTGAACCTGGTGTGCAGTCTGATATTAAAGAGTTGACTGAGCAACTTGCTAACATTCGAAGTGAGCTAGAGAAGCTCCGTGAGCAAGACGGAGGTTCTCAGTAGAGGCATATTCTAAACTGGCTATCTAAAATAAACTGATATATAGCAATCCAAGATGGTTTGTAAGCGGTGAGGCGCCGCCTGCCCCACCGCTCGCACAATTTACAAGCGGTTTAGGATCGCTGTAGTTTCGTTCTCTTGAATTCCTATGCCGAGCGGGTAAGAATCTGCTCGGCATAGGAATTCAACACACAAATTTAAGCGGAGCAAAAATCCTGCTTTTTATTGTCTTAGCGTGCCCATTAATTAATCGTTGTCCCATTCTTCGCGACCGAGAAGATCTCCAATTCGATCTCTCAGCAGATAGCTGTTTTTTTCAAGTTCGCACTCAATATGAGACCATTCTCGTGCTGGAATATACTTGCAGAGAACGTAAATGGGTTGATTGCGACTCACAACTCCACGTTGGACGAGATGACGAGCTTCGTCTTGTATGAAGTCAATTGAATAGTAAACTGACTGAACCATGATTCACCCTCTGTTGCTATTACTTGCTTAGGCGTAAGAAATTACTGATGAAACCTAGCCCCAACCCCGCTGTTCCTCTGGGGCTTTGAATAGCTGAGCTAGTGTATTCAGATATACTGAACTTTTTCTATTTTCGGTCTTAGTCTACCTCGGATTATATGAATAAATGTTTTAAAAGTCACTGGCCTTTGACAAATCTTGAGGATGGAAATCAGGTTAAATGTCGTGTAAAGCTCTAAGGTGGCAGTCACCTCGCGAA
>DBGGTD010000326.1:0-4660 GCA_051162585.1 Elainellaceae cyanobacterium | reverse complement strand
TCCAGATCTGTGCTGTCGTCTCATTGACTTCGCCGCAGCCAATAGCTCTACCCTAGATGCTTTCATAGATAGGTCTACGATTCACACGCTCTTTGAAGAACTTTGGGCAGATGATTGGGCAACCCATACAGAAAATCAGATTGCCCTTCGAGGACAGTCCCGTTACGGGGCGCGACTGGCTCGTAGTACCGTATCGTTTCCCCTTCCAGCAGAATCAGCAGAATCAGCAGACTCTCCTAATCGACAGCTTCACATCTCCACGCGCGGCACGCTAGATAACCTCACTTGGAAATCTGCGCCTCGCCGGGTGCCCAACTCCGATGAAGTAGAAATTCGCGTGCAGGCAACCGGGCTTAACTTCCGGGATGTGCTCAATGCGTTAGGGCTTTATCCCGGCGATCCGGGGGCGCTTGGGTTGGAATGTGCAGGCGAGATTGTCTCGATTGGGCACGGCGTTCAGCACCTGAATCTAGGGGATCGGGTCATGGCGATCGCCCCGGCGAGTTTTAGCGACTACGTGACCGTCAACGCCGCGTTAGTGGCTCCCATTCCCGACGGGCTGAATATGGAAGCAGCAGCAACAATCCCGACTGCGTTTCTGACGGCAGACTATGCGCTGCGTCGTATGGGAGGCATCAAGGCAGGCGATCGCGTGCTCATTCATGCTGCCGCAGGGGGAGTCGGGCAAGCGGCGGTTCAGATTGCTCAGCAGGTCGGAGCTGAAATTTTTGCCACCGCGTCGCCCAACAAGTGGAATCATCTCTACTCCATTGGCATCCATCATGTGATGAATTCTCGCACCCTTGACTTTGCCGACCAGATTTTAGATATCACCCAAGGAAAGGGCGTTGATCTGGTTCTAAATTCTCTTTCGGGTGACGTTATTTCCAAGAATTTAGAGGCATTAGCACCGGGAGGATGCTTCCTTGAAATTGGTAAAGCCGGGATTTGGGAGCCTGAAATCATGGCGATCGCCCGTCCTGACGTGGCCTATCATGTCATTGATCTAGTGAAGGTGACTCAGCAGCGACCTGACGTGATTCAATCAATGCTGCGTCAGTTGGTAGACCCGTTGCAAATTGGGCAGTTGCAGCCTCTTCCCTACCAAACTTTTTCGGGCGATCGCGTCGTTGATGCCTTTCGCCATATGCAGCAAGCTAAGCATATCGGCAAAATTATTGTCCGTAATGCATCGAGTTCCACTGATGCATCACTACCTCCCATTGAGACAGGTGGGCATTCCCCTTCTGTCAAGATTTGTGAGGATGGAACCTATGCAATCACGGGCGGGCTGGGTGCATTAGGCTTGCAGGTCGCGCAATGGTTAGTTGATCTCGGAGCCAACCATCTTCTGCTCATCGGGCGCAACTCTCCATCGAGCGAAGCACAATCTACCATTGCTCAGCTTCAGCAAAAAGGAGTCTCTGTTTCAGTTGCTCAAGCAGATGTGTCTAACCTTGCAGACCTTACAAAAATTCTTGCACCCTATCAACAGCAAACTTTAAAGTCCTATCCCGAACCGATTCCATCATCCCCACCCCCTCTGCTCGGCATCTTTCACCTCGCTGGGCTCCTTGATGATGCCACCCTTCCACAGCAAACCTGGCAGCATTTTGAGGGCGTCATGGCTCCCAAAGTTAAAGGCGCATGGAACTTACATATCTTGACTCAGGCGCTATCGCTTGACTACTTTGTGATGTTTTCGTCAGCAGCATCGTTGCTGGGTTCCGCAGGGCAGGCTAACTATTCGGCAGCCAATGCCTTTTTAGATGCGCTGGCTCGCTTCCGTCGCGCGCAAGGACTCCCTGGACTCAGCATCAACTGGGGCGCATGGAGTGACATCGGATTAGCAGTGACACAGGGCGTGCAAGATCGCTTCAACCAATCAGGAATGGTACTGATCAATCCCCAAGACGGTTTAGAGGTGTTAGAGGCATTGCTTTCACAGCCAAAGCCCCAAGTCGGAGTCCTACCTATTGATTGGTCGCAGTGGATACAAGCACACGGGCAGTCGTCGTTTCTGGCTGATTTTAAGACTGATTTTGGTAGTGAAAGAAAGCATAAAGCAACTAAACCTGCAACATTTTTACACCAGCTTGAGGCATTGCCAGCGGGCGATCGCCTCACATTCCTCTCAGCATATCTCCAGTCTCAAGTTGCCAAAGTGTTAGGGCTTGATCCAACGGCTCTCAGCGATTCTCATCAGGGGTTTTCTGACTTGGGCATGGATTCACTGACGTCTATCGAATTGCGAAATCGCCTCCAATCTACGTTAGATAAACCATTGCCGTCTACGCTGATGTATGACTATCCCACCCTGGCTGCATTGACTGCCTACTTTGGAAGTCTACTTTTTCCCTCTAATTTTGCATCAACGTCTGCATCCACGGAATCAATGGATAACTCACTAAATGCTCATGAATCAACGCCTATCTCATCAAATGATGTATCTCCTGATCTAGAACTCTTATCTGACGAAGAGGCGGAAGCTTTACTATTAGACGAACTCAAACGACTGACTTGATTCATGACATGACTCAAATTCCAGACCAGCCAAATACACTATCTCCGACAAAGCAGGCAATCCTTGCGATTAGGCAACTCCAGGCAAAACTCGACGCAATTGAGCAGGCACAGCATGAGCCAATTGCCATTGTAGGCATGGGGTGTCGGTTTCCGGGCGAAGCAGATTCGCCAGAGGCTTTTTGGGAGGTTTTACGCCATGGAAAAGATGCCATCACAGATATACCGGGCGATCGCTGGGATGTTGACCAATACTACAGTCCAGACCCTACTGTTCCAGGGAAAATGTGTACCCGCCGGGGTGGGTTTGTACCTCATCTCTACGAGTTTGATGCACCATTTTTCCGTCTCGCACCGCGAGAAGCCATCAGCCTTGATCCGCAGCAGCGCCTCCTGCTCGAAGTGGGTTGGGAGACGCTAGAGCATGCCGGATTATCTCCCGATCGCCTAGTTGGACAACCTGCGGGTGTCTTTGTGGGAATTTGCAGTATTGACTATTGGCATCAGTTGCTCAGTCAGCACACTACCCAGATTGACGCCTACCTTTCGACTGGAAACACCCACAGCGTAGCTGCCGGTCGCCTGTCTTACATGTTAGGCATCACGGGGCCAAGTTTAGCAGTAGATACGGCGTGTTCGTCATCGCTAGTAGCCATTCATCTGGCCTGCCAAAGCTTACGAAATCGTGAATGCAATCTGGCACTGGCAGGTGGCGTGAATCGCATCCTATCACCAGAAGCCAGCATCAATTTCTCAAAAGCAAAGATGCTGTCTCCCATGGGGCAATGCCGTTCGTTTGATGGTGAAGCAGATGGGTTTGTGCGCTCTGAAGGATGCGGCATGGTTGCTTTGAAGAGACTTAGTGATGCAGAAGTAGCAGGAGACACTATCTGGGCACTGATTCTCGGTTCAGCAACCAACCATGATGGGCGCACCAGTGGCTTGACGGTGCCCAACGGTCCGGCTCAGCAGGCCGTCATTCGTCAGGCATTGCACGCTAGCCGCATTCAACCCGATCAGGTCAGCTATGTAGAAACCCACGGAACGGGTACGTCATTGGGCGATCCGATCGAGGCGGGGGCATTGGGAGAGGTCTTTGGAAGGGGGCGATCGCCCTCTCATTCCCTGATATTAGGCGCAGTGAAGACTAACATTGGGCATTTAGAGGCCGCCGCCGGAATCGCAGGGCTGATCAAGACCGTACTTGCGCTCCATCACGACGAAATTCCTACCAATCTGCATTTTCAAACACCCAACCCTCATATCGACTGGAATGAATTACCGATCAAAGTCCCGACGTATCCAATTTCTTGGACGAGGGGAGAACAGCCTCGCATTGCGGGAGTGAGCGCCTTTGGGTTTAATGGCACGAATGCCCATATTGTAGTTGGGGAATATAGCAAGCAGCTAAGAAGCAGTCAGCTTCAGAGTAATCAGTTAGGGCGCAGCGAGATGGAGAGCAGTCAGCAAGAGGAAGACCAAGAAATTGGGAGAATTCATCTGTTGACGCTGTCGGCTCGAACAGAACAGGCATTGCGAGACTTAGTGAGGCGATATATCGAGTATCTAGAACGGCATCCTGATTTGAAGTTAGGAGATGTGTGTTTTACGGCGTATACCGGGCGATCGCACTTTAACTATCGACTCGCGGTGATTTCATCATCGATCGCAGACCTCCGAGGAAAATTGGTGGCATTCGAAGCCGGACAGTCTCCAGACGGAGTGCATCACGGGCGCATTCAAAGGGCAGCAGATTTGAGGCAACTTTCCAGCCCGCATTCCGTCAGTCAATCCAGCCCAGCCAATCGACGACAGGTGCTTGAAGAGCAGGCAATGCTTTATCTCCAAGGTGCACCATTGGATTGGGATGCGCTTGATTCCGAGGGCGATCGCCCTCGTGTGGTGTTACCGACCTATCCATTTCAGCGCCAACGCTATGGAATCGAGTCTCGTTGAGACTGACCCCGTTGAGATTGACCCCCTTGAGATCGGCCCCGTTGAGATCGACCCCCTTGAGATCGACCCCCTTGAGATCGAATTAATACCGAATTGGGATCCAGTTGATACAATGATGCGGAATGATTTAAGTCATATGAGTTTTACCCCAAATATGAATATCCCTGGTTGGAAACGCTAT
>DBGGTD010000325.1:0-3636 GCA_051162585.1 Elainellaceae cyanobacterium | reverse complement strand
ATTACATTTCGAATGTATGCGGCAGACGGACCCTTAGGGGAAAAGAATGTGTCACTCTTGCAAGCAACTTCCTGAGCTACCTTAGAAGCTAAGCTTAGCGTTGAGGCGATCGCTCTCATAAGAGACGCCGATTCCTTGTAAAATCAAGGCTCAACAGAGTTTCTCCGTGCAAGCAACTTAACACGCCAGTAGTGATGCCCTTGAGTATAGATTGGGACAATCACTTAACTGGATTGCTGCGGGGTTGTCCCCTTATCACACAGCTTCAGCGCCTAGTGCAGAGGCACCTTCCCATCCTAAACCTTTACGAACAATCTGCGGCTGTTCACTCGTTAAATCAATAATCGTCGAGCCTTCATGCCCCACAGGCTGATTGTCATCTAGCACAATATCAACCAACGTATCGAATTGGTCGAACAACTCGGCCTGAGAAACGCGCGTATCAGCAGGTGTAAATGGAGTCGTGGCTGATGTCGAGATGACAGGATTTCCTAAAGCCGTCAGTATGGCCTGACACAGTGGGTTATCTGGAACACGAATGCCCGTCGTTTTGCGCTTAGGATTCATAACGAGACGTGGCACCAGCTTTGTCGCGGGCAGCAAAAAGGTATAAGGACCTGGAATCAAACGGCGGATGATGCGATATGCAGGATCGCTGACCCGCGCGTAGTCAGAAATATTGGAAAGTGAAGAACATAAAAAGGTCAGAGGTTTGTCGCTCGAAAGTTGTTTGATTTGTCGCACTCGTTCGACTGCAGATTTAACATGAAGGTCGCACCCAATCGCATAGACCGTATCTGTGGGATATAACATCACCGCCCCATTTCGCAGTTCATCCCTAATTTTCTCTATTCGACGAGTTTGGGGTGTATCCGGATGGATTGTGTAACGGGTAGCCATACGGAACCTCCTTCGAATCAAACGGACTGCCCAATCGTGATTGATAATAGACACGTTATGAGTATTGACGGCATCCAATAGATCTAATGTAACGATCTAAAACTAAAGCGATCCTAAATCGCTTGTGAATTGTGTTTGAGCAGTAGGGCGGGCGCCGCTCGCCCTACTGCTCATAACCCAGGATTGCTATAAAGCAACCTAGTGAGAAAAATGAGAATTGAAGTCTTATCTCCAGTCTGCGCTGTGATTGGAATTTAGTGACAAAGGATTATGAAAACGTTAGCGTATTTAGACTGCCAATCGGGAATTGCGGGCGATATGTGTCTTGGAGCGCTAGTTGATGCAGGCGTTCCGATTGACTATTTATCTGAACATCTTAACCGGTTAGGAATTTCAAACGAATATAGTTTGAAGGTTGAACGAGTTCATCGCAATGGGCAAATTGCGACAAAGGTTCACGTTGAGCTAGCTGATCAGGGGGGTATTCATTCGGAGATTTATCATCGTCCTACTCAACCTCAACTTACACGCAACTCACCAACCCATCCGGCGGCGGAAAACCGGGATGACGTGCATGGTCATGCTGATCATCTAAACACGCATCATTCCGAAACTCACCCTCTCGAAACTCATCATTCAACGGCTCGCCATTTGCCTGAAATTGAACAGCTCATCCAATCGGCTCATCTTCCTCCTAGAGCCGAGACGTGGAGCTTAGCCGTATTTCGTCGGCTTGCTGAGGCGGAGGGAGCCGTGCATGGAATATCTCCCAATACCGTTCATTTTCATGAAGTCGGGGCAACGGATGCCATTGTTGACATCGTAGGAACCTGTTTGGGGTTGGATTGGCTAGGCATCGATCACCTATATTGTTCTGCGTTTCCGACGGGCGGAGGCACTGTCAGAGCTGCTCATGGTCGATTGCCAGTGCCAGTGCCTGCTGTTCTCAAGCTTTGGGAACTGCGGCAGGTGCCGATTTATAGCAACGGGATTGAGCGAGAATTGGTCACTCCGACGGGGGCAGCGATCGCCACAACCTTAGCCACAGCCTTTGGGAGTCCGCCAGCAATGCGGCTTATTCAAATCGGTTTGGGGGCAGGCTCTCGACAGCTACCCATTCCTAATCTGCTGCGACTCTGGATTGGAGAGGGAGATTTGCCCATGGGACGATCGGCGCATGCATCGCGCGAACAGGATGCTGAGGGTAGCCATTCGGAGCAATGGAGTTCATTTCGTCACGAGCGATCGCCCGACGCAAATGAGGTCAAATTTAATCTACCTGCGGATGCATCACATCGTAGCCTGCTTGAAACGGTATCTGTTCTCCAGACCCAAATTGACGATCTCAACCCGCAAGCGATTGGATATACGTTTGATTGCTTGTTTGCCGCCGGTGCGCTGGATGTATTTACGCAGGCCATCGGCATGAAAAAATCGCGACCCGGCATCTTGCTAACAGTGATCTGTAGACCGGAGGCGATCGCTCCATGCGAAGAGATTCTATTTCGTGAAACGACTACTCTGGGCATCCGCCGTTTTCAGCAAGAGAGGACTGCCTTACATCGAGACGTTGAGACAGTAAATACTCCTCACGGATTAGTTCGCATCAAGATCGCCCGCTTCAAGAAAGAAGGGAATCCTGTCAATGTCCAGCCAGAATATGAAGATTGCGCCCATTTAGCTCGACACCTTCAAATGCCGTGGCGTGAGGTTCATCAAATGGCGCTCTACTGTTGGTATACCCAGCATGAGCCGACAATCGACTTAAACAAATAGTTATAGCCCTACGCGCTCAGGTTTGTGGGTAGCCCCCGCGCGGCGCGGGGGGTCTACACGCGTTCAGCGTCCTAACGCGAAAGCGTAAGGCTATACTTAGCGAAAAAGAGGTAGACGAGACAAGTGCCTAATTTGCTTGGAGAGTCTGAGTTCAGTTCCTTCTTCATTCCATTGAACTTCGTCAAAGACTTGATGAAGAATGTATAGCCCTCGACCACATTCCTCTACATTTTGAATATCTTCGTTGTGGCAATTGATTTCATACGAATAGGAGGGTGCAAAACCGGATCCCTGATCAGCAATAATCCACCAATAGTGACCTTCAACGACGAAAAACTGGACAAGTACCTTTTTATTTGGGTCGAGCTTATTGCCGTGTTTCGCAGCATTGACCAGCGCTTCTTGAAGGCCAAGCCGGATTTCTCCTCTGCATTGATTTGGAATTTCTGTCAGAAGCAGGTCCAAAATCGGACAGAGATGAAGCGTGGAGGCAAAGCTAATTGTGCCCCATTTGCGGCCAGATAGCGGACGCGTTGCAATGGCAATCACGCAAAGACCCTCTCAGTTCTCAATTGATTGGATAATGACGAATCGCTGCTTTGCCTACAAAGAACGTATACAAACAAACAATCCCCCGGATTGTTATTCCTCTATAAGCAAGCTAACAACAACGTGAGGGATTGAGTTCATATAAAGATCCTTAACTATACGAAGATAGTTGAATGGGCGCAGCAACATCGCTCATATCTATGCTATCACAGCTCTACTTTAGACCTAAGGATAGATGACATGCAAACCATCAATCCAGCCTGTAACTATGCGGAGCTAAGATGCGCTTTTGCTTCTTGGGCAACTTGAGGAAGGGGGTCATTCGCTAATTTGCTCAAAGCTGATTGCACCTCAGCACTGTCAAATTTTCCAAGGGCTTGCACCAATCGATAGCGCACTTGCCAATCCTCA
>DBGGTD010000324.1:0-7991 GCA_051162585.1 Elainellaceae cyanobacterium | reverse complement strand
GTTGACGCACTGTGAATTCGTAAAACCGCGACTCAGATTGAATATCTAGGAAGTTAAACGGATCCTCAATCACTTCGCTATCGGTTGTCCCGTAACTAAAGGCTACCGTCCCATTTCGCGGATTAACAGGAATCGTATAACTCACATCGACGGTATCGCTCCCATCTGTGTTGCGGTACCCGACACTTAGTTGATCGCCTAGACCCAACAGATTGGCGTGGGTCGCTTGAACGCCGCGTCTAAAACTACCAACGCTGGGCGATCGCCCGTTATCTAACACAATATCTATGTCAAACGCGTCGGCTTGCACGACATCCACATCAAGGATGCTCGTTCCAGGACGGGCCCCTGCCGCAAGCTCTGCGGAAATTGTTTGCACCAGTGGGTCGAGCTGGAGAAGCTGTAAGCCTTCCAGCAGTCGATCTACATTGAGGGGAGGCCCAGAAAATCGCCGAAGTCGGCTTCTCACATATCCGGGGATGAGACGCCCCTCAACGCTGACATCGATGTCTTCGAGCCGTCCTTCGATGACTTGAATGATCACAACGCCTGAATCTAGAACCTGGGGCGGAATGAACGCCCCCGATGTGATGTAGCCCCGATCGGTGTAATACTCAGTGACTGCTGACCGCGCTTGGAGTAACTGGGCAAAGCTCAACGGCTGATTAATCATAGGACCTGAGCCGTCTGGCTCGGTAGGGGCAGCCAGCTCTTCGATCACGGCTCGTTTAGCGACCTCAGCCAATAGGTCAGGGTCGAAAATGGTGCTGCCCTCGACCTGAAATCGCTCGACCAGAATCGTATCTGGAATCTCACCGGGAACCGTTTCGGGCGGTTCGTCGGCAGGTGCGGGAGGGCGAAGTAATTCGTCTGGAGGAGGCAGGGGTTGGGGAGCAGCAGGTTCAGGAAGCGGCTCAGTAGACGGGGGCTCAGCCACCTGAGCAAGGTCTGTCTGTGCCTGAGCCGGGGGACTCCAGGATGGATTCATAACGATGCCCACGGCGATGGTGATGGCCTGGAGATGAAATGAATTCAGTTTGAGCGTCATGGGATGAAAGACTGACGTGTGAGAATTTATTCGGATGCACAAAATTAGCTTACTGGCCGAATGACACGATAAGCGCTACGCATCGGTGATAATTTCTCTCCCACCCGGAAAATCAGACGCTCGTTGTTGGGTCTGCTTTCGGTGTTGGATTAGGCAAACACACTAAAATCCGTCGTGTTCGATGATGTGTTGGGCGATCGCCCTGACCATATCTCGAATGGCCCCTTCCCAAGCGCTGTGGTCAATCGTGATGCTGATGACGTAGCGCTGGTCTTCAATCTTGGCAGCCACCGTTGTGCCCAACACCTTTGAATTTTGCCCCGTCTTTTCGCCAATCCAGAAAGTTTCTGGTAGCCCTTTAAGCCCCGCATAGCCGAGCTTCCAATCCCACTGCTCAACCAGCGAATCGAGTAAGATATCGTCACCCGGATGCTCAAAGTTATAAATTTTCACCATCATATCGGTGAGTTCATCGGTGGTAGTTCGATTCGTACCAGACGCACCAAAGTTGGACGGATAGGTACTCTCACCGACGAGTTTGTGCCCAACATGGGTGGCCGTATAGCCGCGTTCGTCTAACACCTGATTGATGTAGTCAAGCCCCGCGAAGTCAATCATTTGATTCGTCGCAATGTTGCTGCTGTCATTAATCATGCGGCGCAACACTTTGCGAAGCGGATATTCGACCCCGGCGCGAATATCTGACGCGTCTTCGGTGTAGTTGCTCCGTTCGACCAGCATCGGCTTATCGAGATCAACATTTTCATCGACGATTTTTTGAACCACGGCGATGCCAATCGGAAGCTTAATCAAGCTGGCTGGGCTTGCCGGGGGTTGATTGCCGTTGAGGCGACGACATTCGCCCGTTTCGACATGGCATACCGTAATGTGAACCCGGGATTGGCCCAGTGTGCTTTCGGCAATGGGAATTAAGAAATCAGAGCGAGCCGTATCGTAGTTGTAAGCGGCTTTTTCGAGATGAGCGTTGTAGTCGCCCATTTTTTGGACGGCGTCGTAGTAGTGGAATGAGCCGTCTGGAATTTCACCTAAGGCATCGACGGCTGCCTGCCATGACTCATAGATGCGTTGATAGGTCTCGGGTGTCTGATTGGGCTGTTGGGATAGCTCTAGACCTTGCGTTGCCGACTCTTGCGCGGCTTGCCAGTTGTCTTTGCCAGTTTCTTCAACCTGGATGCGAATCTCGACGGCCTGCAATTGCTGTAACAGCTCGGTGGGCGTTGAAAACACGCCCTGAGAAATTAGCTTCTGCTTGGCTATGGGTTCTTCAAGCTCTGCCATGAGGCGATCGCGCATGGCATATAAATCGTCAAGCGAATCAGCCTCTGGAGCGCTGGGGAGGTCTGAATAGGGCGTCTCAATCTGGGGCGCTAACATTGCCGGAGCATAGAGCGCGCTCCCCCCTGCTACCATACCGAGGGTTGCAACCGGAACTGCAAGTATACGCAAAAGCCAATGCATGAACTGTCCTCACACCAAATCGTGCGATCGCGACTGGAATCGACACGTAAAGAATTCACCACCCACTATAAGACTACAGGTGAGATTTGCAATGTAACTGCTATTAGGAATACAACGTCTATATAACGAGCGAAACGGCAAATTTAGAAGATAAACGAGGAGAATTGTGGAGATGCTGGTTGCCAAACATTTGGCAGAGTTGATGCCGTCTCTACAATGTCAACCGCGTGGTGGCTGATAAACTGAACCTGTACAGTATTTGGAAAACATAATTTGGAAAACGTAATGAGGATAGCAGTAAATCAATCCTCATCACTACACCAAGCTCTAATGAGATGAATTTAGGAAATACCTGAACAGGCTCAGTTCATTAGCATACATTTCTTGATATGAGCGTGGATTCCCTGTCTTTAGCAACATCCCTAGATGATATCCATCTAACTCTCTCACCTGAACCTTTAGAAACCAGAGAGGAGATTGAGGCATTCTATCGGGATGAGCTGAACCAGGTGAGAGGTGGGGATAAGACTCAGCGACTGAAATTGGGCCTGAGACGGGCAACCCAGGGAAAATATTTTTATAAAGCCTGTTTGATGGGGCATCAGGGGGTCGGAAAGTCTACAGAGCTGACTCGCTTAATTAACGACGAAGCTGTGCAACAGCAGTTTTGCGCCATCCGCTTTAGCGTGACTACTGACCTCGATCCAGGAAATTTCAATCCTCTAGACGTGCTGCTGTTGATGATGGCTGAAGTGGTTCAACATACGGCTCAGCCCATTGACCAAGGAGGGTCTGGACAAGTCCCGGATCAGGCGCGTTTACAAGAGGTGTGGAATTGGTTTGCCAGCGAGAAAACGCTGCGGGAGCAAGCCACTGAAGGAGTCTTGAGTGTTGAAGCAGGGGCCGGATTGCAGGGCGATTCGCTCTGGGGTAAGGTGCTGGGATTGTTTGCCTCACTCAAAGGTGAATTGAAATTTGCCTCGACCCGAAGAAAAGAGATTGTAGAATACCGCTTGTCTCGACTGAATACGCTGATTGAGGTCGCTAACCGCATCCTGATCGACTGCAATCAGAAGTTGCAGCAAGCACGAGGATGTCAGTGGCTCTTTATTGGCGAGGACTTTGACAAAGCTGGCATTCCGTCCGACGCAATCGAAAACCTCTTCGTCACCTATGCCAATATCTTTAGCGAGTTAGAGACCCATTTGATCTTTAACTTGCCAATCGGGCTCTATAACTCCTCTCCTGCGATTCGACTGTCTTTTCCGCCAGAGCGGAGTCTGGTTATTCCAGACACTCCGGTGTTTCATCCCGACCACACCCCGAATGAGCTGGGACGAAATGCGGTACGTTCTGTGCTGGAAGCTCGGATATCGCCTGACTTGTTTGAGCCGGGTCAGATGGAACGGCTGATTGTGGCGTCTGGAGGCAATTTGAGAGACTTGTTTGCGCTGGTGAACTATGCGGCAGATACAGCAACATTGCGGAACGAGACCCATCAAATTAATCAAGATGATGCAAACAGTGCGATTCGCAATTTACGCAGTGAATATGAGCGGCGGTTGGGCCAAAACCCCTACGATAAAGACGAAATCACCTATGAGAAAAAAGCTGAACTACTGAAGCGGATCTACGATGGAGACAAGGAGGCCCAAATTCCAAACCCAGTCTTGTATGCACTATTAAACGATCGGGCCGTACAAGAATTTAACGGCGAACGGTGGTTTGGATTGCATCCACTCGTGGTTGATTTGCTCAATGTCCAGGGTCGAATTCCATTTGCGCCAAGCGGGGGAGTACCCGGTGGCACTCGATGAACCTAAAACACGTGTTGACGGTAGCGTCAGTGATGTTCACGCGCGACTGTTGTTGTGGTGTCGCCGTCGCCGCCGGGGCTTGGCTCGGGTTGAGTTTTCGTCTGAGTTTGCGCGCCAACGCGTTGTCAAACAATTACATCAGGATTTAAAGCAGTTAGACATTCCTGTCCATATCCTTGAACTCCCTAAGTGGAGTCCCCCAGCTGAGGTGCTTCAGTACCTGCTGGAGTCCTTAGATATCCTCGAACCTGGAGTGGTTTCCATCAGCGGGTTCGCAACCGCTTTTGATAGAGACATTCCGCTGACCGATGCGCTGAGGATCATTAACTTTAACCGGGAAAATCTCGTCAAACCCCACCTCTCTCAAATCTGGTGGATGACGCGGGGCTTCACGGATAAAGCGCTCCATGCCATGCCCGATTTGAATTCCTGGTTTACATTGCGGCTGTTTCTCACCGAGAGCATCCGTCCCAACGAGCAGATTTTCCGCGATCAGGAACCGGAGCGAACTCTAGACATCCCCATCGAGCAAGATGCAGAGCAGAGTGAAAATCTGACTCCAATCAACACAATCAACAACCTGCCAAGGCAGGTGTCCTCTAGGTTTGTAGGGCGGGAAGCAGAGCTTGTTCAGCTTCACACACAGCTTCAGCGATCCGGCAAAATGGCGATTTCGGCCATTGCTGGCATGGGGGGCATTGGGAAAACAGAGCTAGCCCTGCACTATGCGACAACCTATCAAGCCAACTATCGGGGAGGAATTTGCTGGATTAGGGCGAGAGATATTGGTATAGGTACGCAAGTCATTGCCTTTGCTCAAAATACATTGGGCCTTTCCCCTCCGATTGAGCTCGATATCTTGCAGCAGACCCATTGGTGTTGGCAGCATTGGCCGCTCCCTGATCACGATGTGCTGCTGGTTTTAGATGACGTTAATGACTATGAGCGCGTGGTGCCCTATTTGCCGCGCTCCAATCGCTTTAAGGTTTTGATGACCACTCGACTTCAAAGTCTAGGTGCAGCAGTTGCCACGTTCAATCTGGATTTATTATCTGCAGAGGCAGCTCAGTCGTTGCTCACCCTACTCATTGGGGAAGAGCGAGTATCGGCAGAGCCTGAAATGGCCCACGACCTCTGTGCTTGGTTGGGCTGTCTGCCCCTCGGCATCGAGTTAATTGGCACCTATCTCCAGCACCAACCTGATCTCTTACTGAAAACCTTCTATCAAGATCTGCAAGCGCAGCAACTGGAGTATAGTGCTACCCGACGCCTGCCCCCGGGCATCTCTGCACAGATTCCCCTCGCCGTTGCCTTTGAAACGACCTGGCAAAGCCTTCCGGTCGATGCCCAACGGCTCGCCTGCCTGTTAAGTTGTTTTGCCCTTGCCCCTATCTCCTGGTTGCTCGTCGAAGGGTGTTTGCCAGATCAGGAACCCAATGAGCTAACAACAATCCGTGACTCAGAGTTAGTCTCTCGTAGCTTACTTCGACAGGCGGGGGATAGCCTCTATCAACTGCACCCGTTAATCTATCAATTTATAGGGATGCAGAGGGATCAGAGCGATTGGGGCGATGAGCTTAAACGGGCTTTTTGCCAGGAGATGGTGACTATTGCGAAGACGATTCCTCAAACGCCCGTGCGCATCCGAATTTTGGACCTGGCTCCGACTATTCCTCATCTTGCTGAAGCCGCAACCACCTGGCAAAACTGGCTTGCGGATGAAGACTTAATCTGGCCCTTTATTGGGTTAGGACGTTTTTACGAAGGCCAAGGAGCCTATAGTGAGGCAGAACCCTGGTGTGAAATGTGTCTGGAAGCAGTCAGCGATCGCCTAGGCGACGAGCATCCCGATGTGGCGCAAAGCCTCAACAATCTGGCGTTACTCTACAACACTCAAGGGCGCTATGAGGAGGCCGAACCCCTCTACCAGCAGGCCCTGGCGATGAATCAACGGCTCTTGGGCAACGAGCATCCCGATGTGGCGCAAAGCCTCAACAATCTGGCGGCACTCTATCAGATGCAGGGGCGCTATAGCGAGGCCGAACCCCTCTACCAGCAGGCCCTGGCGATGAGACAACGGCTCTTGGGCGACGAGCATCCCGATGTGGCGCAAAGCCTCAACAATCTGGCGAATCTCTATCAGATGCAGGGGCGCTATGGCGAGGCCGAACCGCTCTACCAGCAGGCGCTGGCGATGTATCAACGGCTTTTAGGTGAGGAGCATCCCCATGTGGCGCTTAGCCTATGGAGCCTTGGAGCACTTCGATATAACCAGGGACGGTTAGAAGAAGCACAATCACTCCTTCTGCGAGCCCTGCCCATTTATGAAGCACGACTGGGCTCCGACCATCCCAATACGAGAAATCTACAAAGTTGGATTGATAGGGTTCAAACAGCTTTGAGCAATTCTGAGTGACACGTGTACGGTGATTTCCAAACCCTAAGCGTTTTCAGCATCGATGTCTGTGACTCCAAAATCTAAAATCCAAAATCCAAAATCCAAAATCAACAAAGTCTTGATGATATCGCTCCAGCCTCACTGGGAATGTTAAGCAGATGAATTGGCCATAAGGCTTATGCCATCGGTCTTTTCTAGTCATTTATGCATTCGGCAAAGGAACCCAATTATGCCATACGAGAATATCAGTGCCACTCTCTCTCACGAAAACCTGAGCGAAATCAAAGGGGCGATCGCCACGATTCGCTCCCATATGCCCTTTTTGATTAGCCTGACAGCAGATGAACGCCGCCGGCGCTTTAAGATGGGCGACAAGAGCCTAGCATTTGTCAGAAACAGCGTCACCGTCACCCAAAACAACCCGGAGGTATTGCCTGGAAACTTTGACCACGAGGAATTTGCCAAAGATTATCAACTGACGGTTGCGCTGACCGAGATTCTCACCCTGCTCAATCAGTTAAGCGAAGAAGTAGACGACACACTGATGGCAGTCGGCAGCGAATCGATGGCAAACAGTCTGCTGGTTTATGACTTTGTGAAAACGGCAGCCAAACATTCTCCCGGTCTTAAGAGCGTGGCAGACCAGTTGGGAGAACGGTTTAAGTCGATTAGCGGTCGTCGCCCCAAAACAGACCCAGCACCTGTTTAACCCGTTTCGATATGGCGTGCGATCGAGTCAGCCCTCACTCGATCGAGTCCAGAGGCTCTTTGAAGAGATGCAAAGACTCTCTAGACAATCTCAGAGACTCTTTAAAGCAGTTCCAAGACTCTCTAGACAATCCCAGCGACTCATTAAAGAAGTTCTAAGACTCTTTAAACAATCTCAGAGGCTCTTTAAAGGGGTTCAAAGGCTCTTTAAAGGGCCTCTGAGCCTCTCTAGACAATCTCAAAGCCTCTCTAGACAATCTCAAAGACTTTCTAGAGAAGTTCGGAGGGTCTTTAAGCAGGTTCAGAGCCTCTCCAGAGAGATTCGAAGACTCTTGACAGCAATTGAGTAGATCAGGATTTACGCAAATGGAATCTTAGGTGCTAGATATAGCGTGATAGATCCCCCCTTCCCCCTTGATAAGGGGGGTGCCGTAGGCGGGGGGATCCTGCAAAGCGCATACATTTATCGCTATAGCCTTACGCTCTCGCGTTAGGACGTTAAACGTGTGGTGAGCCCCCGCGGCGCGGGGGCTCACCACAC
>DBGGTD010000323.1:0-2418 GCA_051162585.1 Elainellaceae cyanobacterium | reverse complement strand
GGCTCAGCCAATCCATTGCCTTATAGCCAAAGTAGGCCGTGGAGCAGCAGGCATAGGTGAAAAACAGAATCAGAATTCCATTTAAGGATTCGGGAACTCCGGCAAGGGTGATTAGCAGATTAGCCATCAGAGCCGAACCCCAGGCATACCAGCCAATCTGAGTAAAACCAAGGATAAAATCAACCCATCGCGACCCCACATTACCAAAGCTAAATCGCGCCATCAAGACGGTGGTGAGCCCTGTCTTAGCGGCGATGAAGCCCAGAAGTGACGCATAGACGCCGAGAATCAGATTGCTAATGACAATCAGCCCAATCAAATCGGGCCAAAACCGAAACGATGGCCCGACAATACCTCCTGCAAACAGAGTGCCTGAGTAGAGCGTAAACCCAATGAGAATCGGGGCTAGAGAAATAATTGATTTGCGAGCGGTTGAAGGAACCGGATGTAGCGGAAAATCTTCTCCTGTCGATCCCTGCGGAAGAACCGGAGGTTCTGTAGTTGTACTCATGGTGAATGATGACCTGAATGACCTCAGAATGACCTGATATGTTGTGGTCTATTCTGAGGTTGAGGTTCGCTGAAAATGGTGTTTCTTGATACAAACCCCTGTCCGATATCAATCTAATCACCCAGTTTTATAGTCCTACGGCTCAGGTTTATGTGTAGAGACTCTGCGGCGCGGGGACTCTACACACGTTTAACGTCATAGCGCGAGAGCATATGGCTATCGATCTGCGATCAATCGAGCTTTTCTAAGGAAAAATTGCAAAACCGTTTCCTCTCGTGAAACTACATCAACAGTTCCTTCCATGCCGACTTCGATCGCGCATTGGGTTGTGCCTCGACTCAATACAAACCTGTCTGGTTCGATAGTGACTTCATAAATTGGTGGCGTATTCCCAGCAGACTGAGGCGGACTCGAATTCCTTGCTGACAGACTGTCTGTTTGAGGCTTGATGGTATCTTCAGAGATTTGGCTGACGGTGCCCTTGAGGGTGCCATAGTCTGGATAGGGGCATGCAGACACCCGCATGAGCGCGGGTTGTCCTTCATTCAACTTGCTGCGATGTTCAGGGGAGACAAATGCTCTGATTTGCAAGGGGATATCATCTGGAACAATCTGAGCAATCGTTTCTCCTGCGCTCACGGTTTGCCCCGGATTTCGCAGATTCAAGGTTGCCAGAATGCCATCAGACGTAGCTGCGATCGCCGTTTGACGCAAATCGGTTTCGACTTGCTGAAGTTCGCGGGTATCTTGCTCTAGTTGCTTTTGTCTCTCAACCCGCTGTTGAATTAGTGCTTCTCGTTCTTTATTGAGGGCAGCTAGGGTAGCGGCACCTGTTGCTTGCTCTTGGGCAATGCGTTCAGTGGCGATCGCCACATTAGCTGCACTCGGGTTCAACATCGCCTGGAGTCTATGCAGTCGTGCTTGAGCGCCTTCAACAGCTTGTTCTTGTTGTTGGACTGCGAGGTGTGCCTCTTCGAGCTGATCGCGGGAAAGGGCACCTGCTTGAGCAACGGGCTGATATCGGTGATACCGAGATTGCGCCGCGCCTAGACTGGCAATTGCCGATCTGACTTCGGCTTCAGCTTCTTCAACCTCCATCGCAGTACTAATTTGCTGGTCTTGATGGTCTCGGCTTTGCTGGCTGAGTTCTGCTTCAGAAGCGGCGATCGCCCGATTCATGCGGTCTTCTTCAGCCGCTAGTTGTTCGCTAAGTGCTTGAATTTGGGCATTAATCTGGGCAATTTGGAGCTGAGCCTGCTGCGTAGCGCTTTTTAGTTGACTCTTTTTGGTCTGCAACTGCGAATCATCGATCATGGCAATTACATCGCCGACTTGAATTGCCTGATTCTCTTTCGCCAAAATATGAGTCACAGCACCCGTCGTGGCTGCTTGCACAATCCGCAATTCCCCTGCTGGACGAATACTGGCTGGTGCTTTCACGGTGACTTTGTACTTGGCAACCGAGGCGATCGCCAGCGCAATACCCATGATGCCGATGAGCACCAGCCCGCCGGTAGTTGTCCAACGGCTAATGGGTGGTAGGAAATCATTAGCAGAGACGGGAGGCAGGTTAGTTGAATTGTTCATTGAATCCGAGGAATGAATCATCGTCATAGGTCGTATCCAAATTCGATTCGGTAGTAGGGGCGAAGCATTCGGGCAAAAGGCCAGAATCAATTGGGTAGGGGCGAAGCATTCGGGCAAAGGTATGGGAGAGAGGCAAAGATATATACCGAATGCTTCTCCCGTACGGGGAATTGTGAAATTAAAAGGCATATTCAATTTCAATTAGATCGGAGGGGCGAAGCATTCGGGCAAAAGGCCAAAAATTCAATTGGGTAGGGCGAAGCATTCGGACAACAGGTATGGAAGAGAGGCAAAGATTGTACCGAATGCTTCGCCCGTAC
>DBGGTD010000322.1:0-14159 GCA_051162585.1 Elainellaceae cyanobacterium | reverse complement strand
TGAGTCCGTAGGACTATATTTCATCAATGTTTCAGCAAGTTGCTGCAGGGCAATTCGATTCAGCTTTCCCTGCTCATTGCGCGGCAACGAATCAACTCTAATCCAATGTTTTGGATGCTTGAACTTAGTTAATTGCCCCATTAAGGCGCGCGAAAGGTTTTCAGAGCTTGCGGTGTGACCCAACGGCACATAAATTGCCGTAACAGCTTCTCCCCAGTGGCGATCGCCCACCCCAATCACGCCCACATCGCGCACAAACCCTGTTGCACGAATCGCAGCTTCTACCTCAGCCGCAAACACATTTTCGCCCCCTGTGATGATTTTGTCGCTACTGCGCCCGACGATATGCAAATATCCCCAATCATCTATGAACCCTAGATCATCGGGTTGAAAGACGCCATTAAAGGGGCGATCGCCAAAATATCCGAATGCCAAGGATTTTGCATAAATCGAGAGTTGACCCATTGCAGATTCTCGATTTTGACAGTCGGGAGCAATGGTCACGGTGGCATGAGGTAGAATTCTCCCAACGCTCACATAACCTGCTAGAAACTCCTCAGGTTTGAGAGTTGCAATCTGAGAGGCAGTTTCGGTCATGCCATAGGTTGGAGCTAGGCGAATCTGATAATGACGAGCGGTTTCTAGCAAGTCTGCCCATGCAGGCGCACCTCCCAAAAGCACGGTTTGAAATCGCGCCAACTGGCTCGCAGCATGAGGATTTTGCAAGAGGCGTTGGAGTTGCGTTGGCACAAGAGAAAGAAAGAATTCTGCTGGATTAAACGGCAGTGTATTGCCTGTTTCCAAATCTCCAAACCGCGATACAGCCAGCGTTCCACCTGATATAAAACACCGCATAAACTGCATTAAACCGCTGACATGGTAGAGCGGCAACACGCAGCAAGCATTTACGCACTCACTGTTGAAATAGTCTTGAAATCCTCGCGCCGATGCAATCAGTGTTTGCCAGGTGTGAATAGCAAAGCGGATTTGACCGGACGAACCACCCGTCGGGATCATAATCTGCCCCGCATCAATTCGCCCTCGTTCTGTTCTGTCATATCTGTCATAGGAAGAAATACGCTGTAGCTCGGAAGATGCCCAAATTACATCCGGCTGCACTCGCTCTACTACCTGATGCCACTCCACCTCTGCCCAGCGAGGATTCCCAAGAAACACCGGGCACTTAGCCACGCAAGCCGCCATAAAACTGACGAGAAACTGAACAGGATCGGGCTCAGCAAGCAGAATGGTCGGCAGATGCGATTCTCGGATGCGCTGATTGAGTTCGTATAATCGCTGGTTAAACACGTCGAATGCAAAGGAGCGATCGCCCCCAATTAACCATTCTTCAGCCAGACGATGCTCGACATATCCTTGATCGAGTGGGTCTAGGGTTGCCATAGCCGTTCTCCATCAACCTGATCCAGCGTGGAATCTGCAAACCATTGCGTGACGCCAAAACCCAACGCGCGATTGCGGCTAGGAAGAGATGGGACCAAATGTTTCAGAATAAACTGACGAGCAATTGCTGTTTCAAAGACAGATGACCAAACCACATCGACAGCATGAGTTTGGCAGAATTCTCGAAGTTTTGACGGAAATCCGGCGATCGCCGCCTTGATCACGACAAGTCCTCGCCATCCCCGCTCATAACACGCTTGAAGCTGAGCCAGTGTTGCTACAGATTCATCCAAAGCAATTGGAGTTTGATACCTGCGACTCAGAGTTAGCAGGTGCTCAAACTGAGCCGGAGACAACGGCTGTTCGACAAATTCAATGTCAGCAGGATAGACAAATGAGAGGCGATCGCACGCCTCCATCCACCGCTGAGCAGCGTCCCACGTTAGCCCTCCATTGGCGTCGAGGCGAAGTCGAACCGTAGCCGGGAGCGATCGCATCAACGTTTCTAGCCATCGAATTTCCTCGTCAACAGACGCAACGCCAATTTTCCATTTCAGCGTGTGATTTCCCTGCTGAACTGGCATTTGCCAGGCACCCAACACCGCTTTCCCGGTTGGCAATAGATAGCACATCGCCAACGGGTTGTGCTCTAGTTCTATATCCTGTGAAATTCCCATAGGACGTTTAAGTGATTCCAATGCCGATTCAAACCCAAACTGACAAGCGGGCAGGGTCGACGGAATGCCGTAAATATCCGTCTCTGCAATCACCTGAGGCAATCGCTGGCACCATTCAAGGGCTTGGCTCAACGACTCACTGCCAAACTCAGGCAATGGCGCAATCTCTCCAACGCTTGACTGCCCATCTCGATTAATCAGTCGTACGATCATTCCTTCCCTCACTGTCCATACGCCATGATGAGTATGAAGAGCTGTTTGAAACGGACGACGATACACTCGATACTCAATTCGATAATCCACAGAGTTGACGCTAACCGTAACGCTTATTTTATGGAACCCACTGGACTCATTCTTAAAGCGGCTGACTTCGCTGCTCGGAAGCACCACGATCAGCGCCGAAAAGGAATAGACGCTGCGCCTTATATTAATCATCCCATTGAGCTTGCCAATTTACTCTGGCATCAAGCGAACGTGCGCGACGAAGTCACTATTGCAGCCGCACTGCTCCACGACACCGTAGAAGATACAGACACCACCCTTGCAGACCTTCACCGCGAGTTTGGCACTGATGTGCAAAATGTAGTGGCAGAGGTGACCGACGACAAATCGCTCCCTAAAGAGACTCGAAAACAGCTCCAGGTAGAGCATGCGCCCCATTTAAGCGATCGCGCTCGGCTCGTAAAACTCGCAGATAAAATCTCCAATCTTCGTGAGGTCTTGTCCTCTCCTCCTGAGGATTGGTCACAAGAGCGCAAGCTCGCCTACTTTAATTGGGGAAAAGACGTCATCGATCAGATTCGCGGCACCCATGCCGATTTGGAACGCATGTTTGATGAGATTTATCAGCAGGGTGTTAATCAGTTTAAGGGAGGAGAAACATGAATTGGTTTCAGCGACTCGTTGGGCATCAACCTAATCCAGCTAATCCAGACTCAGATCCATCAGCGATCGCCCCTCGCCCATCCAACCGAGCGGCAGATGAGACAACGCCCTACATCCTCCTCGTCGGCATTGATGAGCTAGGAAGTCCAAGTGTAATTCAACGTCTCATCGAAGAGGGATACCGCGTGCGATCGCTCGTCGCTGATCTCACCGATGCGAGAATGATTCTGGGGAACACTGCCGACCAGATTGACCTGGTCGAAATAAAGTCTGATTACCCTGACCAGCTTGGTTCTGACATTTTTGAAGATGTCCGTGCTGCGATTGTATTTGCCAACGGCAGAATTAGTGTAGATACCTTAACTCAGTGGATTCAAGCGATCGCCCATTGCTTAACCAGCGCCAGCAATACAAATGACAATCATAAGAAAATAATCTTTGATTTTCAAAATTCTCATCAAGATTTTGATGAGATCTGGGATGCCGTTGATGATGGTGTGATGGGTGGAGTTAGCCAAAGCACCATCCATCAACATGATTCGGTTGCCGAATTTACGGGCCAGGTTTCGACTGCAAACTCTGGAGGCTTTGCCTCAATACGCACTCGTAATTTCTCTCCTCCTCTCGACTTAACCCACTTTCAAGGCATTGAGTTGCGAGTCAATGGAGACGGCAAACGCTATAAGTTCTTAGTCAGAGATCAATCTCAGTGGGATGGAATCGCCTATTCATGTTCCTTCGACACTGAAACCGATCAGTGGATCACCATTCGGATTCCGTTCACTGATCTGATTCCCACCTTTCGAGCTAAAACTCAACCTCAAGCAGGCACCTTAGACCTCAAACAGGTTCAAGCCTTTCAAGTGATGCTCAGCAAATTTGAATATGATGGAGCCCTCAATCCTAGGTTTGAAACAGGGCCATTTCAGCTACAGATCGCTTCGATTCAAGCGTATGGCCATGAAATGACTCCGCAGCTCGTTATCTTGGATTCCCAAGATGATGCTGGCAGCAATGCCATCAAAAATACGGTCAAATCATCAGAAGTGACGTATACAATCATCCAACATGGTCAAGTTATTGCAGGCGACACATAGCATTCCGTTTGTCTGCAAGCTGCTGAAAAGCCCGCAGAACAGGTCAATCAACATAACCTTGCAAAACTTTGCGTTTCTGCGCTAGAAACGCCTCAAGCATGTAACGTGGTTTTTGTAGTGGGTCAGGCAGTTCACAAGACCTCTTTACACGGCCCTGAAGCTCTCTTTGAAGAAGCGGCAAAACGATTTACTAGCAGTTAATAACGGCTAACAGTAGTCGATCTCAAAGATGATGGAACTGGGTGCAATGTAAACGAATGTAACAAAAATGCCGTCATAGTGGCATGCTGTCTTGACAGCTCAGGATACTCCCGACTATTCTGACAAACATACCCGGGTATTTAATTCAGTAAGTGTTGTATGCAAGATAAACACAAGGTTACTCTCTATATTCCTCCCGAAGTTCACCGCAAACTCAAAATTCGCGCAGCGGTGGATTCTGAGCCAATGTCAGCGATTGCTGAGCGTGCGATTGTGTTCTACTTAACACATTCTGAACTCGTAGATGGGGTAGAAGTATCCCACGGGCAGACTCATCAGACATACAGTTGCCCGGAGTGTTCTAGCAATCTTGTTGTGCGTGATGGCGAAATGGCTTCTCTAGGTGAGCAACCCACCGTTATTTCTGACGACGAGTTCCAGGTTGGGCAAGTTCATGGGGATGAAGTCGACGTAGATCACCGGGATAGGGGTGAGTTGGTTATTTGCTGAGGTCTGATGTCTTTATCTTTAAACGCATTAGTTACTTCGTATCGATGTGAATCATTAGAGCGTTTAGTGTTTATATTGAAGCCCTCGCT
The DNA here is from genome assembly GCA_051162585.1 of Elainellaceae cyanobacterium. Classification (GTDB taxonomy): domain Bacteria; phylum Cyanobacteriota; class Cyanobacteriia; order CAZCXK01; family CAZCXK01; genus DBGGTD01. The sequence continues at coordinate 9,299 of DBGGTD010000322.1, read as the reverse complement.
GTCTCTTTAGTAGGTCGACGATCATGAAAGAAGAGCTTAGTATTTTAGTTCAGGCTCAGTACCCTCTGATCTATCTTGTGACCTCTGAGGAGGAGAGGGCGATTAGCACAATTGCTCAGCTGAAGCCGCAACGAAAAGTTTTTGTATGGACAGTTACCCACGGCATTGTTGAGCTCGATCAGTCTCGAAGCGGAGGCACTGCCCAGCAAAGTCATAACACCGTTTCCCCGGAAGCAGCGATTGAGTGGGTCGTCCGTCAGCGAGAAGCAGGCATATTTGTCTTCAAGGATTTGCATCCGTTCATTGATTCCCCTGCTGTAACTCGATGGTTACGAGATGCGATCGCCGGATTCAAAGGATCGCAGAAGACCATTATCTTAATGTCTCCTTTGCAGCAAATTCCCATTGAGCTTGAGAAAGAGGTTGCTGTACTTGATTTTCCCCTTCCAGATATGGGAGAACTAAATCAAGTTTTGTCTAACCAGTTAGAGCAAATTCGGACTCGTCGGATTACAACAGACACCCGCGAAAAGCTGCTTAAGGCTGCTTTAGGTCTGACTCATGACGAAGCCGAAAAAGTTTACCGAAAAGCTCACGTGACCGCAGGAAGGCTCACGGAAGAAGAAGTCGATGTCGTCCTTTCAGAAAAGAAGCAGCTCATCCGTCGAAATGGGATTCTTGAGTATATTGAAGAAGACGAGACTATTGATTCGGTAGGCGGCTTGACGGAATTAAAGCATTGGCTACAGCAGCGTTCTAATGCTTTTACCGAGCGTGCCCGTGAATATGGTCTTCCACAGCCCAAGGGCATGTTGATTCTGGGGGTTCCTGGATGTGGTAAGTCACTCATTGCCAAGACAACGTCTCGCCTATGGGGATTACCTTTGCTGAGGCTTGACATGGGACGGGTATATGATGGCTCTATGGTGGGCCGTTCTGAGGCAAATCTTCGAAATGCCTTAAAGACTGCTGAATCAATTTCACCCGCTATTCTGTTTATCGATGAGATCGATAAAGCGTTCGCTGGTAGTACAGGTTCAGCTGATTCTGATGGTGGAACATCGAGTCGAATCTTTGGTTCGTTCTTGACTTGGATGCAAGAGAAGTCATCCCCTGTATTTGTTATGGCTACCGCAAACAGGGTCGAACGCTTACCGGGCGAGTTTCTCAGGAAGGGACGGTTCGATGAAATATTCTTCGTAGATTTACCCAACGCTGAAGAGCGTAAAGAGATTTTCAAGATTCATCTTTCCAAGCGGCGTCGTGATATTGTGCGATTTGATCTTGATCAGCTAGCGAATGTTTGTGATGGCTTTTCCGGGGCAGAAATTGAGCAAGCTCTGGTCGCAGCTATGTATGAAGCTTTCGCTCAAGATCGTGAGTTTACTCAACTCGATATCATTGCTTCAATTAAATCGACATTGCCGCTCTCCAGGACGATGAGTGAGCAGGTGACAGCCCTGCGTGATTGGGCTAGACAGCGAGCAAGACCTGCCGCGTCATCGGTTGCTGAATATCAGCGATTGGAGTTCTAACAGGCTTTCTTTCCTGTTCTTGGCAGGAAGAAGGGCTAGCGTTAACTGCTAGCAGTATCAATTAAGTCGTAGGTCGGCATTCCAACCGTCGGATTATACGGCTCCATCTACACCCTAAACGTTGTCGTTCTCTCATTTCTCTACAGGAGGAAATCCGAATGTCTCACTTTAGCACTCTACGCACTAAGATCACTGATGCTGAAATTCTGAAGGCTTCTTTGCGTGACTTAGGTATCTCAGTCAAAACCAATGCAGATGTTCGTGGCTACAATGGTCAGCGCGTTCGTTCTGACATCGTAGCTTTACTCGAAGGTGAGTACGATCTGGGTTGGTCCCGCAATAGCGATGGTTCCTTTGATCTGATTGCAGATCTGTGGGGTGTTGCTAAGAAGCACAATCAGACTGAGTTGATTAACTCGATCAACCAAAAGTATGCAGTGAACAAGACTCTCTCAGAGGTTAAGCGTCCTGGCTTGCAAAACGCTAATGTCAAGCTGGTTCTGCAAAAGTAGTTTCTCTGAGCGTTCCCAAATTGGTGGGTTAGCCTAGGATGGGTTAACCCACTTTTCTTAATTTTTTCGATGAATAATGTCCTGCGTGTTGTATAGCCCTACGGGCTCAGGTTTGTGTGTAGAACTCGCGCGCCGCGCGGGTTCTACACACGTTCAGCGTCCTAACGCGAAAGCGTAAGGCTATAGAACTCTAAACCGGAGAAGTAACTCCTAGCCTGGAGTCTGACGTCACTGATATGAGTTTGACCAATCAATGGTCTTTATCAAATTTAAGATTTCGAGGATTTACTGCTATTTCTGGTTAACATAGTTTAGATATCGACATGTCCATCCCCTTCGCTAGTTCCTCAGATTAAAATTCATACGTTGACATGAGAAACTAGATTTGGGATTGTTTTAAAACCTATTGCTCTTGACCTTTCATGCAGACTGAAGCTTTTAGTGAGCTTTTTCCGCTTTTCAGTTCCGCCAGCCCAGAAACTCTGGATTGGCTTTTGTCTATTGCTGTTGAGCACGATTATCCATCTGAACGAGCTGTCCTAATGGAGGATGCTTGGGGTAATGCTGTGTATTTTGTTGAGTCTGGATGGGTTAAGGTTCGTCGCCACACAGGTGATGAAGTTGTGACTCTTGCAATTCTAGGCAAGGGAGATTTCTTTGGAGAAATGGCAATTTTGGATGAGTCTCCCCGTTCGACCGATGTAATTGCGCTTTCTCCAGTAAAACTGCTTAGCATATCGGCTCAGCGATTTATCCAAACTCTCTTTAAAGATTCGCAACTGCATCATCGTATGCTGCAGCTTATGGTTAAGCGATTGCGTCAAACCAACCTAAGATTTCAGCTTCGACATCAGCCCCCTGCAATCAAGCTGGCCAACACTCTGGTTTATCTCGGTGAAACCTATGGTTCACCATCCGAACAAGGAACCGAGATATTTGATATCCCGCATAAAGATTTAGCAGATGTCAGTGACATTGGAGTTGAAGAAGCTACCAAAATTATGGAGAAGCTCGCCGATAAAGGATGGGTTAAGGTAGTTCCAGAAAATCAGGCACTGCACTTGGTGAACATGAAGCAGCTGGTTCATTTGGCGGGCCGGATTTAAGCACGTTAATCACTACAATCACGATTCACTACCGTTCCGTTTGGCATGGTCGTATTACACAAGACTGCGTCCTGTAGACGTGCTCTCCGAATAAATGCATTATTTAGTTGAGCATTTTCAAGATTTGCTCCAGTTAAGTTAGCTCCAACAAGAAATGCGTTTCTTAATCGAGCTCCTCTCAGATTAGCTCTACTTAAATTTGCACGAAATAAATTAGCATCGCTGAGCATCACGCGACGCAAATCTGCATGACTTAAATCTGCATCGTAGAGCCGTGCTTCGCGCAAATTTGCCCCTCTCAAACGGGCTGACCTTAGATCGGCGAGGCTCATATCAGCCGCAAATAGATTTGCCGCGATCAAAATCGTTTGAGTCAGGACCGTTCCTCGCAGGTCTGCGTTTTGCAAATCGGCATTTCTTAAATCGATATTGGCTAGATTGGCTGCGATCAAATCACAGTTGGGGCACTGCCTCGTCTCGTGAAGTTGCCTTACATCTGCAGCATTTTCAGCTTGACCTGGAGGTGGCGCTATCCACCCCACAAATAGCAGCAACCCAACAACCGAAAGATTGGCAAACGTAAATTTCATTATCGAAACACATTACGACCGAGAAGATTGCTATTAGCCCATTTTATGATGAGCCAGGATGCGAACGGTCCGCAATTCTAATCAGGGCGATCGCTCAGTATTCCGTCTTCTAAATAAATTATGCGATCAGCCACGCTCTGAATCCGGGGATCATGCGTGACCATTAATACCGTATGTCCGGCATCCGTAGCGAGTTTTCGCAGCAGTTCGATGACAGCTTGTCCGCTTTGAGAATCAAGAGCTGCTGTGGGTTCATCTGCCATAATCAATGCCGGCTCACCCGCTAAAGCACGGGCGATCGCCACTCTTTGCTTTTGCCCACCTGATAAGTCACGGGGCAGCGACCTGACCTTATCTTGGAGCCCGACCTGTTCAAGCAGCCGTAGAGATTCTAAACGCGCAGCGCGCGGACGCATCCCCTTCATCTTTAAGGCAACTTCCACATTTTCGGCTGCTGTAAGTGCGGGAAATAGATTAAACCCTTGAAATACAAAGCCGATATTGTTGAGACGAAATTTTGCGAGCTGCGATCGCGACATTTGGGTAATATCTTGACCTAAGAGATGAACATGCCCTGCCGTAGGCTGTAGAATACCCCCCAAAATTGACAAGAGCGTTGTCTTACCCGAACCAGACGGGCCCATTAACAATTGAACATCGCCCTTACGGATATTCAAGTCAATTCCTCTCAACACTTGATAGCGTTGATTTCCTGACTGAAAGACCATATCTACTCCTTCAGCCGAAATCGCGCAACTATTTATTTGGGCTGCACCGACTGCGGCAGGGATATGCTGCCTGGCGATCGCAATAGATTTAGGATAGGTCATGAACGAAGTAGTCATTGAGCCTCACAAGCAGGAACTAATGCGCTTACTGCAATCTAACGATTGGTTTGCAAAGTGTAAAGAAGAACTGTTTTAAGGTTATATGAAGAAAGAAAGAATTACTTCGCCTATACGATTCACCTTTTTGGGTGAAATTGGATAGATGGATGCAGGGTTGAGAAAGAATATAAAACTTTTGTAAACTTGAACGGTTGATATCTGATTTTTACTCATTCAATGGTTCTTTCTCTGTTGCAATGAATCATCAAACACCCTCAGGACTTGAATCATAATGACATTGCAGCTAAATAAGCTATAACGGTTAGATTTAGGAAATCTACTCATCTATAATGATTCAACAATCTGAGTCTGCCCTATTCCGGAAATGAAAAATTCCTAATAATTTGCTGAGAATTCCCACGACCAATTCCAATGACTCACATTACCCTGGTTGACTGACAAAACTTAGGTCGGTGCATATCGATAGGCTGATTGACTGACAAAAGATTCGCAGGCGACATATAAAGCATTTGCACAGCCTTCCCTCAGAATGCTTTCTGCAGGGCTAACAGATATTGTCTGTGTGCCCACTTAGAATTTTTACTATCCAATAACGTCATATAGCAATCCTAGATGGGGCGTGAGCGGTGGGGCGGGCGTCGCCCGCCTCACCGCTCACACACAATTCACAAGCGATTTAGGATCGCTAATGTTGACCCCTAAATTTAGTTGAGTTTTAGGGCAACATAATCATGTATTCTCAGCATATTTACTAAATCAACATCTTTGATTCCTGATTCCTGAGCACGACTCATCTTCCTAGGTTCATGTCAGTTCTTTCTCTATTATTCTAGAAATTATGGTTCACTTTCGTTTAGATAGACAACTCATTGGGGCAATACTTTTTCTAGTCGGAACGTTGAGTTTGACGGCCTGCACCTCAACTTCTACCGTTTCCTTTGATGGAGGATTAACAGTTGCCAGTTTCAATGTCGAATCAGGAGGCGCTAATCCCAGAGTAATTGCAGATCGTCATGTAGCTCCTGTAAATGGAGTCGATATTTGGGGATTTTCAGAAGTTCAAAACTCATCCTGGCTTGATGTATTAGAAACAGGCACAGAAATAGACGAAGGAAGTGACTTTAAGTCGATCTTAGGAACAACAGGCGGCGGCGATCGCCTAGCGATTGTCTATAACAGTCGTCTACTCCAGCCAGTCAATTATGAAGAAATTGAGGCTCTCAGTTTTCAAGGCCGTGTTAGAGCTGCACTCGTGGCTCATTTTCGTCTGAGGGCGACCGGAGAAGAATTTCTGTTTATGGTCAATCACTTATATCGATCTGAGGAAGAGAGTCGGCACCAACAAGCGCAGTACTTGCATCAATGGGTTTCCACTCAAACTCTACCTATTGTGGCAGTAGGTGATTATAATTTTGACTTTGATGTAGCTGAGGGAAGCCAGGGCAAACGGGATCAGGGCTTCGACATTTTGACCCAAGGTGGTGCGTTTGTTTGGATTCAGCCCAATCCCCTCATTGCAACTATTTGTAGCGATCGCTACAACAGCATTTTAGATTTTATTTTTGTTGCGAATGGGGCAATCGATTGGGCTGTCGAGTCTTCAGAAATTCTATTTACCGATTCCGTTTCCTCATACTGCCCCGATGACGACACCACTAGCGATCACCGTCCCATAGTGGCAACCTTTCAACTCCCATAAACGAATTTCCGAACTAGCCCACTCTACGAGATAATTTTCAAAAATGCTCTTTCACAGTTCATATCTGATCGAATTCCATCATGCACAACTTTTTACCCGTCGCTTACTTTCGTAATCAATTTGTTCCGTTTGAAGACGCTAATATTTCTATTGCAACCCATGCGTTGCACTATGGAACAGGAGCCTTTGGGGGATTACGAGGAATGTGTGACCCCCAAAATTCACGGCGTATCTTGCTCTTTCGGCTCGATCGCCACTGCCAACGCCTGAGCAACAGCGCTCGATTTCTCAACTATGACTTGCCTGCTGACAAAATTCAGCGTGTGATTATTGAGTTTGTTAAACGTAATCAGCCTGAAACACCATTTTACATTCGCCCGTTTGTTTATACCTCTGACTTAGGTATCGCACCTAGGCTACACAAAGTCGAAAAAGACTTTTTCGTCTACGGCTTAGAACTAGGAGACTATCTGTCGCCAGATGGCGTGAGCTGTCGCATTAGTTCCTGGTATCGGCAGGAAGACCGGAGCCTACCCTTACGAGGTAAAATTAGCGGTGCTTACATCACATCATCTCTTGCCAAAACAGAGGCCGTAGAATCAGGGTTTGATGAGGCTATTTTGATGAATTCTCAAGGCAAGGTGAGTGAAGCAACTGGCATGAATATATTCATCATCAGAAATGGGTGTCTAATTACCCCCGGCTTTGAGCAAGATATTCTAGAAGGAATTACACGAGATAGCGTGTTGGCGATCGCCAAGGATTTGGGTATTCCGGTGGTCGAGCGCTGCATTGATAAGTCAGAGTTATTCATCGCAGATGAAGTCTTCCTAAGCGGTACAGCGGCAAAAATCACACCGGTTAAACGCATCGAAACCTATCAGCTCTCAGCGCATCGACCCATTACTCATAAGCTTCGAGACAAACTGATTGCTATCACCGAAAATCATGACCCAGACTATCAAGACTGGGTCAACGTCGTTGATTTAGATGAGGTCTGAAGTCAGTTCGCAATAGAAATCGAAAGCCTACTAAACCGACCCTTACAGATTGCTGTGGTTGAGAATAGCACCTTGGACTTTTTCAACCACATCAGGAACCGGCATCATCCCTAATTCGCCTGACGAACGCGTCCGAACACTCAGCGAATTAGACTCGACTTCCTTGGCTCCAACAACTGCCATCACAGGCACTTTTTGCTTTTCAGCATTGCGAATCATCTTGCCGAGACGCTCTCCACTGCTGTCAACGTCAGCACGAATATGGAGCGATCGCATTTGATCGGCAACCTGTTGAGCAAACGCATGATGATCTTCCGTGACGGGCAAAAGACGCACCTGGGCTGGCGCCAGCCACAACGGGAAATCTCCGGCATATTCTTCAATCAGAATGCCAATCAAGCGTTCGAGCGAACCAAAGGGAGCCCGATGAATCATCACAGGCCGCTTTCGCGATCCATCTTCAGCAACGTATTCTAGGTCAAACCGCTCCGGCAAAATGTAATCCACCTGAACGGTTCCCAGTTGCCATTCCCGATCTAGAGCATCGTGAACAATAAAATCTAGCTTGGGGCCATAGAAAGCGGCTTCTCCAATCCCTTCAAAATGCTTCATGCCAAGCGTTTCAACAGCACGGCGAATCGCATTTTCCGACTTATTCCATGCATCGTCTGATCCAATATATTTATTAGAATCTGGATCCCGAAAGCTCAGACGGGCTCTGAATGACGTATCTAAATGAAGCGCTCGAAGAGTAGACTGAATCAAATCAACCACTTTCAAAAACTCATCATCGAGCTGCTCTGGAGTTACAAACAAATGAGCATCATCCTGAGTAAACCCACGAACTCTCGTTAGGCCACCTAACTCACCCGATTGTTCATATCGATACACTGTTCCAAACTCAGCAAATCGAATCGGCAACTCACGATAGGAGCGAAGCTGGCTCTTATAAATCTGAACATGAAATGGGCAGTTCATGGCTTTGAGAACAAAGCCATCGTCTTCAGTCTCACCCATCATCGGAAACAAGTCATCCCGATACTTCTGCCAATGCCCTGAAGTCTTGAATAAATCAACCCGCCCAATATGAGGAGTAACGACAGGAAGATATCCCCGTTTAACCTGCTCGTTTTTTAGAAAATCTTCTAACGTCGAACGCAAGATTGTGCCTTTCGGAGTCCAAAGCGGCAAGCCCGGCCCCACGGCATCGGAGAAAATAAAGAGTCCTAGATCTTTACCTAAGCGACGATGATCTCGCCTCAGAGCTTCTTCCTTACGACGTTTATACTCCGCTAGCTGCTCTGGAGTTTCCCAGGCAGTTCCATAAATACGCTGGAGCTGAGCCTTGGTTTCATCTCCCCGCCAATACGCACCTGCAACAGTTTCTAAATCAAACGCCTTTGGATGAATATCTCCAGTGTTTTCTAAATGCGGACCTGCACAAAGATCCCACCATTCATTTCCTAGATGGTAAAGAGTAATTGGATCGTCCAGACCCTGGAGAATCTCTAGCTTATATGGCTCATCAAGCTGCTCGATCCGCTTCTTAGCTTCCTCGCGACTGATTTCTTCTCGAACCACTGGCAATTTTTTGTTGATGATCTTAATCATCTCCTTCCTAATTGCCTTCAGATCCTTCTCTGTAAATGGCTCTGGATTGTCAAAATCGTAATAAAAGCCATGCTCAATCCAAGGACCGATCGTTACCTGCGCCTTTGGAAACAGCTTCTGCACCGCCATCGCCATAATGTGGGAGGTTGTATGGCGAATCTTTTTCAATGCCTCTGACTCGCTTGTCCGAGGCAGATGAATTTTTTCATGCTGCTTGACAGCGGAAGACGCATCTGAGTTAGACATCGGCTGATTTTGAATCACGTTAAACAAGAAACTAACAGTCATTCTCTAGCCTCTATCTTAACGACTAGGTGAAACGACTAAAAGCAAGAAATCAGCATCTCATTCGATCCCATTCTAAAATCCTATTCAATGGGCTTCAGATGCCCAAGCC
>DBGGTD010000321.1:0-2575 GCA_051162585.1 Elainellaceae cyanobacterium | reverse complement strand
AAACAGATAAACTCAATATCTCTTTCGAGGACACGGGCTTTGTCGGCATCTGGATCGTCATCCACAGTAGGATCATTGATGAATTCGACTTCGTTAGACGAGTCAAAGTGGTTCACGCTGAGCTGAAAGCGCTGGTTTTCACTGATGTCTATCCCCAACTGACCTAAGACGTTAATACTGCGACCGTTCTCATCACCAAAACCGATGAGAGGAATTTGATCGCCTGCACCATCGAAGGCAAAACCAAATCGCTCCCATGAGAAATTAAACAGACCGTCGAAAGAACCGCCCAGTGGCCCTGAGAAGCCATACTCAACGTAGGTGCCAAAGCTCTCCGCAGCTAGATCACCCCGAGAGTTGACACGAGTTTCTACGACCGTCACGGGTTCCGCTTCGGCACCACGAGTAATGATGTTGATCACGCCTCCCGTTGCGCCTTCGCCAAAAGCCGCAGAAGGACCACGAACAACTTCAACTCGCTCGATGGCACTCGGTGCGATACTGGTAAGTGGACTAAAACCAGCATCCTGATTACTACTAATGGGAACTCCGTTAATTAATACTTGCGGAGCTCTGCCCCGCAGTCGCGGAGTGAAATCGGTAGTAAAAGTTGGTGAGTCTAACCCAGGAACAGTCTGACCGAGAATGTCCTGCAGATTGGTGGTTAGGTTACTCTGCTCCTCAATCTGCTCGCGGGTAATCACTGTCACACTGCGCGGCACATCCTGAATCTCTTCCTCCGTGCGAGTCGCCGTTACCACCACCTGAATCGCATCTGCATCATCAGCGTCGGCAGCCGTTGTCGCCCCCGGCACCACGCTCAGCACCAAATTTCCAGCTTCTGTGTTCACCTCAACCTGTGGCGGCGCATCCGTCCCTGTAATCGATACCCTGACGCCTCCATCGGGCAGGTTCATGGCGCTGACCAGGGCAATCCCTGCCGCCGGAGCAAACTGCTCAAACATCTCCCCCTCTGGTAGCGCCAGCCTCGCATTGGGAATATCTGCCGTTAGCGCATTGCCAACCACCGAGGTTTGAGGCTCCGCCAGGGAACCAGTCGCTTCCAGGGTTAGCTCCAGGCCGCTTTCCGTTTCGCTGACCTGGACATTCGTAATCTCAGTAAGTGCTTGGGCCAGTTCCGCAGCCGCCTCACCTGACTGCTCCTGAGCTTCAATGTGACCCATCCATTCCTCAACCGTAGTCGCTGGTTCAGGTTCCTCGCTGCGATTCACCTCCTCTACCGGAACGACCTCAGGCGCAGAAATAGTGGACGTTTCTAAAGGGTCTGCTTGGGCAGCTGACGCTAGCATTACCGAAAACATACCCGTAAGCCAAAATAGTCTTTGCAATTGACGCATCATTCACTCCCACAACACCGGATAGCATTCCATACCTAAATCGGAATACTTCTCAAGAAGCTTACCGGAAGGGACTAGGCGATAGAAGATGCTTTAGAACGGTGGCGGGAGCTTTTTTGAACGGTTTCCGGAGTTTTTTGGCTTGGTCAAGTAATAATCTGAGTCGGATTAGCTAGAGGGGCAAGAATTGTACCCAATTTTCAAGCTCATCCGGACTTGCTGATTGAGCAATACGGTACCAAGAGCGCTTGGCGGGAGGGTTGTCGATAATCAACCTTTTTAGATCGTTTGCCAAAAATGCTGGTTACGCTTACGGTAAGCGCTGGGGTTCATGCCAAACTTTTTGCGAAAGGCGATCGCAAAGTGGCTGCGGTTAGCAAATCCCACTGCTTGAGCCGCGTCGGCAACCGACAGCTCTCCTGCTTCGAGCAACTGGCGGGATTTCTCCATACGGCAATCATGCAGATATCCGAACACCGTGGTGCCAAACACCTGACGAAATCCGGCCTTGAGTTTGCAGTCGTTGATTCCCACCAATCGAGCCAGCTCAATCAAAGTTGGTGGATGACTGAGGCGAGAAATCAGGATTTCTTTCGCGTAATGGATTCGCTCTACATCGTCTGGTTTAAGCGACTTAGCGTTTTGGTGCGGTTTATCGGCATCTGAAAGTTGGGAGAGTTGGAGGGTCATTAACTCCCAAACTTAGCTCTCCAGATACATACGCTGGGTAAAACCTTGAAACGGACACTGCAAAATTTGTTGAATGAGCTGCTGCATCGCCGAATGAGTGGGGCAGACTTTCCTATAGAAAGTCCGATCGGATGGCTTGATGAGATGATTGAAAGAGTCCGGTAGCTCCCCAGAATCTCTTGTCCACTGCTCCAATAGCGCTGGGTCGATATGAATGCTGACCTCAAGCTCATGACGATTTGCAACCTTATAGCAAACCTCACCTGGAGCCATACCACTACCGCAAAAGCTGTGTTGTCCGGCCCTGATAGACCCTAATTCTGATGCTGCTATCCCCGTCAAGATGAAGCATAACTCTAACGGATGCTCCCGGTCTTCACTTGCGATGACTAAATCATCATGGGGACAATAATCGGCAATATCTAAGTCAATGCCGTCCCGGATACGAACCGTCCGATGATAGCCGCTGCCCAATTCTTGGGGATAAGCCCAGGTTAAATCTAAAGGGGCTTGGGAATTCGGAACTG
>DBGGTD010000320.1:0-10259 GCA_051162585.1 Elainellaceae cyanobacterium | reverse complement strand
ATCCTTGGCTGCATTCAACCCTTCATAGGCAGACTGGTTCCAGCCGCCGTCGGTCACTACGCCTGAAAAAACAGCCGCAACCTTGAATGGCGTACTTTCAGAACTTTCGCTTGCAGCGTCGCTTTCTGTTTCAGGTGACGACGATTGGCTGGTCGTTGTGCAGGCTTTCAAGAACAGACTTGTTCCCAATGCTGCCGAACTATAGACAATGAACTTACGGCGGTTAAACATCATAGCCATACACCATCCTTTTTCAACACAACGATTATATATAGCAATCCCAGCTGGGTTGTAAGGGGTGGGGCGGGCGCCGCCCGCCCCACCCCTTACACACAATTCACAAGCGATTTAGGATCGCTATAGTTGGTTCCCTTAGAACTCAAGCCCGCTGAGCGAACTGAGTAGGCAGACTTAAACTGCTCAGCGGCTCCCGTAAAATCAAAAATGAAACACCAATTCCGCCCACAAAATCATCTAACACAACTCCCTCATCGGTATCGACTACCTGCCCTTGGCCCCTAAATAAGCGAGCAATTCGATATCTGTGATAATTCGCTACCAATCGGTCTAACATAACATGCTGACGATATCCAGCAGGATATAGCTCTGCATCGAGCTGGGGTAGCAGATACCAAGGGCAATGGATCACGCGATGATGGGCATTGTGATAGCCAAAATTCAGAAGTAGAAGGTTAAGCCACGACCACCGATAGGATATGAGATTGGAGTACGTGTTTGCCTCCTCATACGCCAATGTGTATTGGGGTAGCGGTTGTCCTAGCTGAAACACCTCATAAGTATGCTGGAAGCAGTCGATGAATCGCAAGAGATTGATGACACAAACATACGCGAACAAATATAGGGCGATCGCCCGCAGCGAATAAACACCCAGCAGAATAAATAAACTTCCTCTAACAAAGAGCAATAGTGCGTTTCGCAAACGTTCATCGCGTCGAGACCGACCTAAGAATGGAGAGACAACGCAAATCCAGCGGAGGATGAAATTGACAATCGGAAAATACATCCACTCCAGCCCAATCACGAGGCGAAACAGCGGCTTGGGTAGCGACGTTAAGAAATCAGAAACTGAGAACGCAGAAAAATCAGCTCGGTTCTTATGATGAGCCAGATGATTACGGGCTAAATCTTGAAACCGACAATAGCATGAGCCTGTCAAAAACAATAAAGTATTGCCGACCCACACGTTGACCTTAGGATGCCATGAGGCTGTACCGTGGACCAGTTCATGGACAAAATATGCCGCCCACGTCAGCGTATGAATTAAAAGGACAACACCTAAAGCATTGACAAGCAATTGGTCATTGCTGATGCAAATAATGGAAACAGCATAACCCATTACTACGTAAAGCAATGACGCCTCGCTGATCCAAGTGCGCTGATGAATTTTGGAACTCAATTCAGGAGAAAGGACGCCCATCGAAAACTCCAAAAGATTAGAGTATCTTGCTCACAACGGAGCAATATGCCTGCCATGCAGATAAATTAATGAATTCACAATTTCTAAACTGTTTGTTTTAATACAAACGTGATCAACGAACTAATAATTACTAAAATTTGAAGCCTCAAGATTTAATTCTACGGATTTATAAAGTGATATGACCGATTCTGATTCTACTCCTAACATCAGCTTTAGCCTAGACAAAACCGATCAAGAAATTATTGACTTACTGCGTATCGACGGACGGATGTCCTTCACGGAAATCGGGAAACGGTTAAGCCTTCCGGAAGCCACGGCTCGCTATCGAGTCCAGCGCTTGATCCAGTCTAAAGTCATCCAAATTCTAGCTTGGCCCAACCCTGAAAAGCTAGGCACTCCCCACGTTATGGTAGTGTGGTTGACGGTTGAGCATAACTATGTAGACGATGTGGCAAATACGTTAGAGGCAATGCCAGAAGTTCGATTCGTTGCAATTACGACCGGGAGATGTGATATTATCGTTGACGTGTTTTTTGGCAGCTACACCGAAGTTACAGACTTTTTCAAGAAATTACGGCAAATTCCTGGCATTATTCACCACGATTCGCACTTTATCCTCAAACTGCTAAAAGCCGAATATAAGTACACCCTTTCTTAGCCTTGCTGAATTCTGGATATACTGCTTCCAATGTCCTCACTTATAAAACTCTGTAGACTCGACTATGCATAGCTCTGCGGGCTGAGATTTGTGTGTAGAAGTCGCCCGATACATAGGTTCTTTATACGTTCGCCGTCCCTCCGATTCTGGAAGACGATAAAAATTTAATTTCAGGAAACCGGAACTGCTTGAGGCTTATTCTATACATACTGACAAAACTCTGGACGCTGGCGGCTAAAGCAGCTATGCGTCTATGATTTCTGCTACAAAACGTTTTGTCAGTCAATCAGCGGCTAGACGCCCTATCTGCACATATAGTCCTACGGACTTAGGTTTGTGTGGTGAGATCCCGCGGCGCGGGGGCTCACCACCCGTTTAACGTCCTAACGCGAGAGCGTAAGGCTATACTAGAGCGACCTGCGCTGATTTCGTAAGGTCTATCCGTTTGAAAGATGACAATCTCATAAAAATCGTGGAATTCTAGACCCAAGCCGTCAGCAGTAGAGAATCAGTATGATTATTCCACCGGGATTTGACCAACGATCTGTCCAAACGAGCTTGGGCAGCATGGTGTATTACACGAATGGCTCGGCTCCGTGGGATGGAGCAAAGTCTCAATCGAAAGATTCAGTTGTGTTTTTTCACGGGTTTGGAGGCGGCTCGTCGGCCTATGAATGGTCAAAAGTATTTCCAGCATTTGCGCCCGATCATCGAATCATTGCGCCTGACTTAATCGGTTGGGGGCGATCGGCTCATCCTGAACGCAAATACACCATTGATGATTATGTCACCATCATCCTGGAGTTTTTAGAGCAGACCTGCGATCGCCCAGTACCCGTCGTTGCATCCGCATTGACCGCTGCTTTTATGATTCGTGCGGCGATCGCCCGTCCTGAGCAATTTCGCTATCTTATTCTCACCACTGCCTCTGGATTGAATGAGTTGGGCAAGGATTACCAAGAAAATTTCTTTACTAAGGTTGCCGCGACTCCCATCATCGACCGTCTGATTTACAGCACAGGAGTTGCCACGAGCTTCGGCATTCGCAGCTTCTTAGAACAGCGACAATTTGCTAAATCTGAGCGGGTTTATGAGGAAATCGTTGACGCTTATCTCAAGTCAGCCCAGCAGCCCAATGCCGAATATGCGGCACTCTCCTTTGTGCGAGGCGATTTATGTTTCGATCTCACCGAGTCGATTGGGGCATTGACCACTCCAACCGCCATCATTTGGGGGCAAAAGTCAGAATATACCGGGCCTGAAGTTGGTCGCCGTTTAGCCGAAATGAACCCGATCGCAGTACGCATATTTCATCAACTTGATGATGTCGGATTTACGCCACAGCTAGAACTGCCCGGAGTCACCATTGGTCTATTGCGGAAGTTTATGCCGATATTAGAGCAAGCCTATCAAGAAACATTGCCGATCTGAACGTGGTATAGATGGGGTACGTGGTTTTCGCACGCAGTGGGTAATGGGGTAAGCGCACAAGCGGTATCCCCTATAGGTTTCAGCGTACGTTGTTATTATGCAAACTAGTATGGTAGATACGTTTCTCGTTCGAGGTAGATGGGTGTTTACGGGTGAAGCAGTCCTGAGTGATGGGGCGATCGCCATCCACGATGACACCATTCAAGACGTAGGGACATGGGCAGCTCTGCGTGCTAATTATCCTGATGCGGACGTATTAGGGTCGGAGCAGTTTGCCCTCATGCCGGGACTGATCAATGCTCACCATCACAGCAATGGCGTCCCCAATTCCTTGCAAGGCATCGATGATGACTTTTTGGAACTATGGCTGTTTGCAAACATTGGGCTGCGATCGCAGGATCCTACTCTTAAAACACTGCTGAGCATTGCCCAACTCCTAAAAAGCGGCGTGACCACCGTTGTGGATGTAGCGAGTGTATCCGGTGACGTTGAGACATGCTGGAGCAATCTGAACGGGCGGCTACATGCTTACGAACAGGCTGGAATGCGAGTTGCCTTGACGCCGGGTGCAAGCTATGAAAGTCTTCTGGTGCATGGAGACGATGACGCATTTCTATCCAGCTTGCCGAGTGAATTGCGTCAGCGACTGCAAACGCTGATGCCGCTCAAGCAAAAGCTGGCGAAGGACGATTATCTTGATTTAATCACTGAGCTAGTAACTCGCTATCAAAGCCATCCTCACATTGATATTTGGTTTGGACCGCCCGGGCCTCAGTGGGTGGGTGATGAGCTGCTGATACAAATTGCGGACGCTGCCGATCGCTTGAATACTCAGGTTCAAACCCATGCCGTCGAATCCTTCTATGAAAAGCTCATTGGCCCCCGCTACTACGGCAAATCTGTGATCGCTCATCTACGCGATCTCGACGTGCTCAGCCCCCGATTTTCGATTGCCCACGGCGTCTGGTTGACTGAATCCGATATCGGCATTTTGGCAGAAACGGGAACAGCCGTCAGCCACAACCCCAGCTCTAACTTGAGGCTGCGGGCTGGTGTGGCTCCTCTCAACGCCATGCTTGCCGGGGGAGTAACTGTGGGTTTGGGCATGGATGGTACGACCCTGGGAGACGATGAAGATATGTTTGCCGAAATGCGGCTAGCAGCGCGACTACACCGGACTCCCCAGATTGATACGCCTGCCCCTAGCTATGAGGATATCTTTCATCTGGCAACCGCAGGAGGTGCCACGCTGATGGGTCAACAGCAGCACCTTGGTAAACTGGCACCCGGCTATCGAGCGGATGTGGTGCTCGTCAAGTGCGATCGCATCACCTATCCGTGGGTTGCGCCTGAGGCAGATCCTCTCCATGTCATGTTGATGCGCGCAAAAGCCTCTGATGTAGACACAGTATTGGTGAATGGCAAGGTGGTACTTCAATCTGGAATGCCCACCGGGTTTGACTTGCATGCGGTAGGGCAAGAAATCGCTGAGCACCTAAATGCTGCCTCTGACCAGACTGAATATCGTGCTTTAGCGGCTGATGTGATCCCCCATCTAGCTCGATGGTATTCTCAGTGGGACGTGCCGCATCTGTATCCCTATGCGGCTTTTAACTCTCACATTTAGACGCCGCTAGGTGAGAGCTGCAACAGACACTTGAGCGGCAATATTAGATGCTAAATTATGGAGCGCTTTCGCTGAAACTGAATCAGGGTGTGAAATCAAAATAGGGAAACCGCGATCGCCTGCTTCTCTTAGAGCGATTTCTAATGGAATGCAGCCTAGCAAGGGAGCATCTAATTCTTGCGATACTTTTTCCCCGCCACCCGACCCAAAGATGTCATAGCTGATATGGGGTTGTTTGGGCGGCACAAAATAGCTCATATTCTCAACGATTCCGAGGATTCTGACGCCTATTTGCTCAAACATCTTCAGCCCGCGATGAGCATCCAGCAAAGAAACTTCTTGAGGGATAGTGACGAATCACACCGTTTAGCATGGGGCCTCGCCAAACAACGGGTTCATCGAAGCCGATAAAGAAAGCCTGCGTTTGCACAGCTCACAGGGTCATAGGAGCAATGGGTTCAACATCTGGGTCAAATCCACCAATCTGATTGGTGCGTAGTACCCACACAGATGCTCCATATTGAAGAAACCGCTTGACAACAGTATCACTTGCTTTACGGGGTAAGAGGGTTCTCCAACTGCTGAGCCCCATAATCACATTTCTCACAGGTTCATCTTCCAACGTACTGCCTAAGTTATATTCATTCTTCTCCCAGTCGGGGCGAGGTTTGCCTAACGGTTGCAAGTCGGCTTCTAGATCATGCCCAAGCTGTAGCAAATACTCAAATCGTGCTGCTTGATCGGGGTAATGCATCTCCCAGCCTTTAAGCCAATCCGCATTCGATTGAACACGATCTTGAATCTGTTGAATACTGGCGAATAATGCCTGATTAGAGTCTTGAGAGCAGTTGTTAGCAGGTCCTACATAGGTTCCTCCGGTGCCATCGCCAATTCGATACCGGGCAGTCATGGCTTGAAGCTGCCCCAACATGGCATTGAAGGGCGATCGCCGTACCCCATTCATATCATAGTTACCCGTAAAGGCGTCTAACTTGACCACAATGTCGCAAACAGGACGAACACCCACCCAGCCAAACTGGCGATCGCCCAAATAGCGTGACCAGTGAAGTGTCCCCGCAACTAAACCATCGGTGTTGTGGGTATAAACCTGGTGATAGCGAATATCAAAGCGCAATTCATCCGCTAGAGGATCTCGGATGACAGTTGCTACGCCATAGGCAAAATGCCCAAAGAAGATAGGAGACGCGGCTGCCGGTTCGCGCTTCTCGCCGCCGATGCCACCATACACATGCAGTACCAGAGCGCGAGTTCCCTCTGGAAATTCGTCACCAACACCCGCTTGCCATTCATCGAGTGCATGGTGAATAGAGACAGGAGTATCCTGATCTCTACAAGTACACAACACCGAGGAAATCCGTCTTTTTTTATCACGGATGTCTGCCCAAGCATCATTGCGAATATATCGATAGGCAGCTTTTTCACCGAAGACCACTCGATCGGGCTGGAGACGCAGCAACCCGCGTGGCGCAAGTGCTTGCACAACAAATTGGCCCACCGCATCGGTCGCACCGTAGATATACCATCCGATTTCATTAAGCGGAGATTTCTCGATATTTCGATTAGTTGATGGGAAACACCCAGTCTGATCCGCAATCACCCACGGCATTGCTACGACTGCATGAGGGCCATCAAATTGGCGGGATGCACGGTTAAAGTGTATGACTTGATAGTGGTCATCTCCAACGGGTTGGATAAATTGCACCAGGCCATAAAATCGTCCGGTAACTTGAACCGGAGTACTGCAAATAGATAAAGAAACAGACGAGTCAGGCGACGATGGAGACATCTCGGGAGCTTGAGTCCATGGCTCTACTGTCACAGGCTCATCTAAGGCGACGATCAGATCATCGACGGGATGAGAACCCGCTAGAGACTCTAGCGGATCGACCTTTAGCCAGTGATTCAGACGAGTCGGATGCACCAGTCCACCATATTTGCTGGTATATTCTGCTTCAGCGCTGAAGTGGACATCTTTCGTAACCGCTTTCACCAACCGCTGCGTGATTGGATCACTGGTCCATCCTAGTCTGACTACTCTACCAACTAAATCTTGATAGGTGTCAGGGGCGTGATGCACCTCAAACCACACGCCTTTGAGGTAGGGTCGCTCGTCTGCTCTGGGTAAAATCAATCTCCCCATCCAAGGGGCGATCGCCCGATAGTGTTCCAAATCTACGGGTTGCTTGAGTGGATAGTAGCTTGGCCGAGTAAACGGAACCTGACGATACAGATCGTAGTTGCTGGGCTTGACAGCACTGAGGTCTAATTCGGGCAGCAGCTTACCCTTGAGAATGGCGTTGATGTAGTCAATCGTCTGCTCTAATGAGCGTCGACCATTGGGCAAGACACAGTTGGGATCGAGGATGCCGCCGGGGACCTGATGCCCGATTGGCCCCATCGAAACGATGGAGATATTACCGCGCCGTTTGGCTCGATTCCAGTACGACAGTAGAAATAGCTTCCATCGCCCCGGAAACATGATGGGGCCTATTTGCTCGACGCGATCGCGATCGCCCACCAAATGATAGAGATGCTCTAGTTGCAAAATATTGCAGTTTGCGCTAAGGACCCCACCGAGAGAAATAATGTCAATCGGCGCACTCAACGCGCGTTTTAGAAACGGGGCACATGCGCAGGCCATTTGACCACCCCCACTGTAGCCAATCAGCGTAATCGGCGTGACGCTACCAAGCGGATAGCCATTTTTCACTAAGCCGTTATAGACCACTTGAGCAATCCCTTGATTGTAGAGCGGGCCATACCGCTTATCGGCTGAAACACCGACAATCAGGACATTACGAATATTGATTAATATCCCCAGCAATGCCCTCGGATTTGCAAATCGGGCGGTGTCAGCCACTTTCCACAAGAAGGCGAGGGGGCGATCTTCATCGAGGGGATTATTCATCACCGAATAGGGCATGATACCTCGAATCAGCGCCACATCATTGGGGAGTTGCGGCGCTAGCGTTTCTAGAAATTCTTCAATATCAGGTAAATACTCAAACGTCGATTTTCCAATTCCATCGAGATAAACAATGTAACGAGACACCGTCTGGGGCTCTCCATCAATCCGTGCAGGTGTCTGTGCCAATTCTCCAGAATTGATCGTCGTATCGACTTCATCGTCATACCAACCAGCCCACCAGCCGAGGGTTTCGAGGGGGGCAATCAAGCCCGCGACGACGGTGGCAAGCATCGCAATCCAAGCCAGGTCAAAGATGGGTCGAACGAGCTGGGGTATATGATCAGACCAATCTGATAGCCACACCTGAATCGGTCTAAACAAGACCACCACGAAAACAGTCAGAGTCACCATTCCTATCAGACCCACAGCAGTTTTCGCAATTCGGCTCCCCTGTCGTCCCGATTCGTTACGACCATCCACCGGCTGAACTCTACCCTCGACAGGTAGAGTTGGGGAAGACTCAGCGGGGGGCCTTTCAGGGATACTTTCAGGGATACTTTCAGGGGTTCTCTCGACGTTGGAAGGCTTATCTCCTATAGAACCCTCCACCATACTTGCTTGACGAATTTCTGTAATGCGCTCTCGAAGCTGGGTTTGCCAGGTCAACGACGCATCATTCATCTGAGCTTGCATTGCCTCCCGAATCTCTCGGCGGCTGGTGGCTAAATCGACACCCGCCACCATATTTGAAAGACGGCGCCCTAAATTTGCAATGGGCTGACCCACCGTATTTTGTAAAAGCTGCAAGGCAATCCAGCCAAACGCCACATACCCAAAAGCAGTCCCCATGCGAACGGGAGTGATCGCATTAAATCCTACTACCATGGCCAATAAATGCCAGATGGAAAGGATAGAGAGCACCGGAACTCCTAAGTAGGGCAATGCTCCTAAAAAGCTAAAGAGAAGTGGAGCGTAGCTGATGCCTAGAACAACTGTCAACGCCTTAAACGATACTGATATAGATCCAGAAAAAAGCGTGATCAACCATGTACTGAAGACGAGGCATATAAAACCCAACGCAAAAAGAATCGCACTGATCAGCAGGCTAAAGACAAAGCGGCTTGGCTTTACCCGGTTGATAAATAAGATGACACCCTGGGCGATCGCCTGTGATAGACCTGCTAAAAGCACAATGGTCAGCGCGACCACCATACCGTTAGGAACCGTGCTGACGATCCGAAATGCTTCTTCATTCAGAGCAAAGACCCAGCCGACTAATTCCCAAAAGCGCGAGAGTGTAGTGTCAGTCATTGTTAGGGTTGCGTACTGGCAAGTGTTGAAGGACTAGCCAGATGAAGGAGTTCACCTGGTTGTTATAGTCGACAGTATCGCATTGGAGGCGAGCTAAAACTTAACCGCAAACACAAAGATATAGATGTCTATCGGGCGATCGCCGATATAAGCCACGCCATGCTTAAGATCGAGCCGCTCGACCAGATTGATCAGCTCAATACCTTGCGAGGTCATGAAGGAGCAGCAGCCGTGCGATACTTTGCAGGGTTAGGGCGACTTATGACCAATGATAGTTTCTCTCTTACAGGGCGATCGCGCCGTCCGCCGACTGATCCGGTCAATTCATTGCTGAGCTTTGGCTATACGCTGTTGTTTAAAAATGTGTTGAGCTTGCTTTTAGCAGAAGGGCTCAACCCACATCTCGGCAACCTCCACCGCTCAGATCGAAATGAACCGCATTTGGCATTTGACCTGATGGAAGAATTTCGATCGCCCATTATCGACACTTTAATTATTCAGGTACTCAATCAACGGGTATTTCGGCTCGACGACTTTCAAGCGCCGAATGACGAGGGGGGCGTCTATCTCACAGATGCAGGACGGCGTAAATTTATCAAGCATGTCGAAAATCGGTTTTGCACCCAGACCTCGCATCCCGATGTAAAGCATCAGGTTGACTATCGCCGTGTGATTCAGCTCCAGATTCAGCGCTATAAGCGATCATTGCTATCTGGTGTTCCTTATAACACCTATCGGAGGGAAACCTGATGCTGGTTTTGGTGGTTTATGACATTGCCAATAATCGTCGCCGTCAGAAATTATCGAAGCTTCTAGAAGGCTATGGACGACGAGTTCAGGAAAGCGTGTTTGAGTGCTTTTTGAG
>DBGGTD010000319.1:0-2945 GCA_051162585.1 Elainellaceae cyanobacterium | reverse complement strand
GAGTTAGAGTTCGTGCTAATACGACTGTCGTTAATAGACGAGTAACTCGATTAACAACCTGCGCGCCGCCCAACCAGCCAATATTTTTGATGAAATTGTTGGAAAATATGCGCCTCTGAAGGAAGTTAATTAGTTCTTTGCCTAGATTCATGATTGTTGGTAAATCAGTAATAATTGAATCTCGTCTATATCCAGCCCTGTAATTCTTTTTGAAATACTCTAGGCTTAGGGATGGCTGCTATTTGACAGCTCATGCTCTACGTCTATTTAACTAACGGACTTCCTCTTTAACAGGATGCTTGTTTTTAGAAACCAACGGAAAATTTCTGCCTAGAAACTGCAAAATTTTTCTGGATAGTTGTTTAGGAAGAATCATGTTAATCAATATTTTCAGACCAATCCGTGGAGTCTCAGGTTTCAGCAAGCTTTTGGGATAGAGCCGGATAGACTTTACATAGTTTTTCCGAGCTTTTTTAACCCCTTCATTACCGGAGACATGGTCTAAACACAGTTTGGTGAAAAATCTGTAGGTGTTCGATAGTGCCTGATTTTTAAGGAACTGAAGTTCATCTGGTGCGGTCTGAAACCCTCGGTTAATAACGGTTAAGATTGCCTGTTCCATCACATCAACTTTTGCTGTCATAGAAGTTGATGATTTCCGGTAGAGAACCTGATATTTAGGCACCCGAGCGAATGGATAGCGTGCCGCCAGTCTAACGTTATAGTCCCAGTCTTCAGCAGATTTGAGAGTTGCGTCATATTCTCCGATTTCATCGATGACCTCTCGGCGAATCATGATGTTAGAACCACTTGCAATAAAATTTTTGACGAGCAACTGAGGATAAACGTTGCCGTGATGAGGGAATGGTTCGCCCGCGTATAGAAATTGACTGTGTTCATCAATAAAGGCTGTCCAACTGTATGCCACTCCTGCTTCTGGATAGGTCTGGAGTGCATCAAGCTGATCTTCAATCTTATCCGGGGTCCAGAGATCATCTGCATCGACAAACGTCACAAATTTGCCTATGGCATGTCTAATGCCGCGATTACGGGCTTCTGGCAAGCCGGCATTCTCAAATGAATAAATTTTGATGCGAGAATCTAAAATTTGGCGAACAACTTCGACCGTACTATCTGTAGAACCATCATTAATGATGATCAGTTCAAAATCGGAGAAACTCTGATTTAAGACTGACTGAATGGTTTCAGCGATTGTCTTTTCGACGTTGTAAGCAGGGATAACGACAGATACGTGTGGCATTCGAGATCCTCGTGCGTTGCGGCATCATCAAAGCATTAGGGTATTGAGCAAAACCTGACTGCTGCTTATCTCTTAGCAGAATAGTATGTAGACCCGTTTTGATCGGTTAGACAAGAAAAGGCAGCAGCTTAGGCTGGTTAAGCTGCTGCTCTACTATACGCTACGCTTAGCTCAAGACTGCAGTCTTTTTGAGAATCGGTTTACCATCAAAATGGTCAGGAATAGGAACCTCCATGAGGTCTAAGATAGTTGGTGCAAGGTCGACAGCATGAGCGTTGTCTAGCGTGATTCCTGGTTCGATCTCAGGACCGCAGGCAATCATGAATCCCCGGGCACGATGGCTACCGGTGCGTCGGTAGGGGACTGGACCAATTCGACCAAATTGGGGACTATCAATCACATCCGCTGGAGTATCATCCCAGACAACCACTAAGTCTGCATCTGGTAATTTAGGATCGCGATCGCCTGCTGATTTTCGTGTGCGGACTACTTTTTTAACAACCGGGGCTCCAGTTCGAGGATTTCTGAGTGCGTGAAGATGTGCCGTAATCTCGTCGCAGACAGCATCATAGTCAGATGCGGACACAGTGCCTGATGGCTCTCGACCTTCAAGATTAATGCGGATATAGCCTTCTGAAAAACTCGGAATCGCAAATGCTTTCATTTGGTGCCAATAGGGCTGATACCAAATTGTCGGCTGCCAGCTGACCGCCCCTCTCGGACGAGCAAACCCCTTAAGGGTGGAATATGTTTTGCCAGCTAGCTTATACAGTTTGGCAAATCCGCGATCTAGTTTTTGATTGAATTTTTCAGGCACCCAGCGTCTAAACCACCGCTTAATTGGGTTTTTATCATGCCATTGGCGCCAGATTTCAGTCTGCCAGTTCAAGGTTTTTGGCAAGTTTATGACTGGGAGCGGAGCCGTTTGAGGATTGCCAACGGGGAGTTTTGTCTTGCCAGGAAAACTATAGCGATACAGGAGTTCGGGCAGCAGCAACATACTAGAAGCATCGGTCGTATTGCTACCGCTTCCGTGAGCCGCAAAGACGACCAGGTTGGCTGATTCAGGGGCCAATTCTAGAATCTCTCCCACCGCATGGTCAACGGCTTCAAAGACGTCCAACATCGGGTCGGTTGTGAAGCCCTTAACTCGATGATGGTGATAAAGCGGATGATCGGGCTGGCTTAAGAACCAATAGTCATGACCTGCGGAATGGGTTTCTCCAAAAATCGTCAGGAAGAGATCCCAATCCTCTCGTTGAAGGAGATCGCGGCAAATTGAAACACGACGTTCGATACCCACGTCCAAGGATTTTTTCAAACGGGTCAGATAGGCTTCATCCCACCAGTCACCGTGATCATTGTGGAGAGCCGGATGTTCACCATATTTTTGAAGAATATCCGGTAAGACATTTTGGGGGCTTGAGTGGCTTCGAGTTTGAGGCGAATGGGCTCCCCATGCTAAAACTTGAATGCCGTTAACGTCTTCAGATAAGGGCGCCTGAGGCATGTCAAAGACAGCGACTCGATGGTCGTCACCTAAGGCGTAGAAAGGCTGATATTCATTAAAATCATAGGCCTCTACAAGTCGGGCGTTATAGGTGCCTTCGTCAAATCCGATGGGTGTCCAATATCCAGTTTTGTGAGGCAAGCACCCTGTTAGAAATGTTGTCCAGGGTGTTTC
>DBGGTD010000318.1:0-3643 GCA_051162585.1 Elainellaceae cyanobacterium | reverse complement strand
GATTAGAAAGCTGCTAGGTGGGATCTTTGGTTTTATCAAAGGAATCTTTGGCTTCTTGGGTGGGTTGCTAGGGATCGGAAAGTCATCTGGATATTTTCTTGAGCTAGACGATTCTCAGGATGCACCCAAACCTAATGCAAATACCAAGAATGATGGTGCAGCGAGTCAGAAGAAGTCTGCTACCAGCGCTACGTCGCCTGCTCAAGCCAAGCCAACTCAGTCTGAGGCTCAGCCGCCAGTTCCTGCAGCTAAACCCTCTACGCCTCAGCCTGCGCCATCCAAACCTCAGCCCATGGCGCAGCCTAAGCCTGCTCAGGTAGCTGCTTCATCTAGTAAGCCTGAGCCTGAGTTGAAGACATTTGCGCCTGATTTTATGCTGTCCTTGTCAACTAAGAACGGTCGCCGTCGGCCAGGGCCTAGCATGAACCCGTTTTTGGATATGGCAAAAGATATGAAGTCACCTGGACGGGCATAGTTCCTGATAGGGAGGTGTTTGCTTACCGCATTATCAAGCCCGCTTGCGCGGGTTTATTTGTTTAGGAGCGTTTTTTAATGAGTCGGATATAAAAATACGAGCCCGCTGTAAATCTGAAACGCGGGATCCCAATTTGTGCTTGATTTACGCAACAGATCGATATGCGTTTCAAAGGTTTCAACAAGATCGAGATGATCCAAAGCAGTTTCGGCAAAGCTTGTAAAACTAGTTGCGGTTGGCACGTCATCAAGATTTTGGTCGAGCACTCGAATCAAGCTATTCCATCGAAGCCGGAGCGTAGACTGGCTGCCGCCTGTTTTGCCATTTTGCTGGGCGCTAAACTGAATTCCGTGCTGGAACTGATAACTTCGGTCACAAATCCTCAGAATGCAATGTCGTTTGGGAAGATGCAAGTCACAGACTTGAGCATAGTCTTGGGTCTTTTCTTTCCGGGTGAGCTTATTCCGGGCATCTAAATCGACGACATTTTCAAATATGGGCAGCAGTGCGCGCACCTGTTGACTCACGTCTGACCAATCAAAGGTCAACGTACCCAAGTGCCCTGATTCATTTTGGCAAACCACTGACGGTTGCGGTGTTGTTGTCTGAATATATTGAACTCGAAACATTCGAATCTTGCGAATCTGTGACAAGGCTACCCAAAACGCTGGAATCCCAGACTTGCGAAGTTCTTCCCCATAGATTTGCAGTTCGCCGATTGTCCCGGTACGATACAGTCGCCAGCCTCGACTTGGCAACTGGAGTTGCGCAGTGTAAGGGTCAAGCTTCATAATTCGTGCCAGGCTTTGAGCAGCGGTCTTTCTCGCTTCGCCATGAATCGGTTCTAATACTAAAAACCCCGATCCTGAGTTGCCTGATTGACCTGCCATTTCTTCTGCTCGGGCGATCGCCTGCTGACGGTTCTCGCGTTCGGCTATCTCAAGTCGAATCAACCCTTGCCGGGCTTGGAGTGCCACTTTAGGATTTAGCACGTCTCGTAAGAGAGTGCGATACAGTGTTTCGGCAACATCAGGTTTGCCGCTTGCCTCATTCAGCATTGCCGAATAAAGACGCACCCAAGGATCGTCAGGAAATTGCTTAAGCAGAGGCTTGAGCAATTGAGCGGCCTGTTTGTAATTTTTTTGCTCAAATGCAGCAGCAACGTCTTCAATCATGTTAGTGGTGAAAATCCCTATGATGTGGTGTTGACTGTTTTGCTCAATTCGGCAGTGCTCAACGACTTTTTTCTTAATCTCTAGCTTAAAAGGATTACTGCTGTTATGACTGCTGGATGAGCTGAGATATGTCCGATTACTATATTATTTATTTAAGGGATAAATGCGTTCGAGGGTTGCGGATACTATAGCAAGCGCCGCAATCGGTGCCGTTGTCGCTCTCAGAATGCGGCGACCGAGCGAGACAGCCTGCCATCCAACGGCGATCGCCGCCTCGATTTCTGACTGTGTCCAGCCGCCTTCTGGCCCGGTTGCAAGGTTCAGCGGAGAGGAGAGACTGGATAACTCTATTGCGTTGAGCAGTAGAGTCGACTCGTTGCGAGCCGTACAAATATAACGAGAGTTGCCGGGGTGGATAGACCATGCAGTCTGAGAAGAGACGGGCTCATTAATGTGAGGAACAATCTGTCGCTCGGCCTGTTCGGCTGCTTCTTTTGCGATGCGCCGCCAGCGTTCAAGTTTGTTGGGGCTAGGGTTGAGTAGAGTGCGATCGCTGAGGATGGGTTGAATGTGGAAAACTCCAAGTTCTGTGGCTTGGCGGACAATATCATCCATGCCTGTCTTGGGAAGGGCAACCATCAAACTAACTGACAGCGGCAGTTCATTGGAAATGGGAATTGGATCTAGGATCTGCGCATCTAATTGTGCGGTCAGTTGGGCGAGCCACCATTGCCCTTGCCCGTCGAGTGCGATAAAGCGATCGCCCGACTGCAATCGCAACACTCGATTCAGATAATGATGCTGGTCTGGCGTTAGGGTTATGATGCGTCCTTCAATTTGGGAGGAGGCGATCGCCACCCGCTGAAGATTTGCCATAGCGCCTGCTGACATATCTGGGCTCTAAGCCAAAATTCCAAAATAAATGAGCACCAAGTCAGTCACCCCCGTATTGATCAGCTCGTGGGTTTCTCCTGGTTTCACTACGATACATGTTCCCGGGTGGAGCGCCTGAGCTACCCCATCCACATAAATTGTGCCATCACCTGTTTCGATAAAAAATACTTCGCTCATATCGGTATGGGCATGAGCGCCAGCTACCTGTCCTGGTTTGAAGCACGCCTGAGAGAAATACACCAGGTTGGGAGCATCTCCAACCGTGAGCATGACTTTTTTCTGAATATTAGGATTATGGGAGACAGATTCTTGCAGGATGGCTGATAAGGAAACAGACTTCATAAGATGATTAGGCCGCCTTTCGACCAAATTCTATTTCCACGGTTATAACATCAGCCCTCAGGTTGGAATCTCAATCTCTAACGCTCCAATGCTTAAAATCCCAATGGTTTGAATTGCGATGCGTAGGGCTGCAAGGGACATAGGAATGGTGTGTGGAGCGCGCCGCGCCCCACACCACCGTGCTTAACTCAAGCTCATACCGCTATAAATGGAATCCAGGGATAGTTTATACCCTAAAAATTACCACCAGAGAGATGCAGTGGTGAGGATATCAGGCCAATTTGCGTTAGCTTTGGCGATATTACCAGGCACATCTTGCAGCCACTGCTGCTGCACCTCTAGGCTGTAGTTTAAGTAAAGCTCGCCATCTACGATTTCCCACGCCTCGGGGTCAATCGGCGCCAAATTTCCCTCAGCCATTGCCTTAGCGCAATATCCACCGTATTCAGGTGCGAAAGCTTCAGGGTTGCTGGCAAACTGATCGCGGTGTTCGGCACTCGCAAATAGCCAGGTTGCTCCCATCCATTCATAGGAATAGTCGCTGCCGCCCTGCATGACTTCTCCCTCAGTGAAATAAGCGACTGGGTCAATTCCGCGAATCGCAACGCCGTCGATTGCAAAGATCTGGGGTGCAGCAGTTTCAAGCGCTCCTGCACAGGGGTCAGCGGATGCACAGGGATTAGCAGCACACGGATCGGCACTCGCACACGGGTCAGCAGATGCGCAGGGATTAGCAGCGCACGGATCGGCACTCGCA
>DBGGTD010000317.1:0-2224 GCA_051162585.1 Elainellaceae cyanobacterium | reverse complement strand
ATCCTACGTTGACCGATGACAATGCTTCTGTAACAGCTACAATCCTACGTTGACCGATGACAATCCGGCGTTGCTGAACCAATCTATGGATTTCGTACGGGCGGTTCTCTGCGAGATGCTGCGCAAACGCGAACCGCCCCTCCCATTCTGTTTCAGGATTAGCCAAGCTGAAAGGAGACGATTGGCGCTTTGCCGGATTACGGCGACTCATCAAAACCTCTAATGCTGCCTGAAAAGCTTCTGGGTCATTTCATCAATCACACGTGTAATCTCATCACTTCCTACTCATCTGAGGTCTGGAGGCTCTACGTTATCGGTGGTGACATTATCAACCGACACAGTCAATTCATAGGAAACAGGTTCTGACGACGTAGAAACAATCACAACTTCATAAAATCCGGTTTGGGGGAGCTGTCCAGACCAGGTTAGATCGCGCGAGTCTGCTAGCAGATAAGGCACATTTGACGTTGGGCTCGGCACATAGAGCGACAGCAGAGTTGCTTGGGACGGCGCCTGTAGATTTAGCCGCAGAATTTGTCCTTCAGATAATCCCAAGATATAAACCTGTCCGCCTCCAGGCTCAAGAGTGCCATCGACGCGATCGCCAAACTCCCCCTCTGGAAACCGAATGCGAGTCAAGGTGTCCCCCGATTGAAGGGCATCCAGTTCATCGGCTGCAATGCCGTGCCAAACTTGCCCAATCGGTCGATTGATAAACTCATTCCCCACTTGGCCTGGAAATAGGTGAAAGAAGCGAGCATCGGTAAGGTCATACAGCGCGTCGCTGCTGACATTAAGCTGGTTAACGGCGTCGCGCCACTGCTCTCGATCTGCTTGTGTGTAACTGCCCAAAGATTGACGGGCATCTGCACTCAGAGCGTCCTCTAATGTATCTAGCCAATCAGCAGCGATCGCATCCCATCGCGATCGCCATTCAGCATCCTCATCAGACTCGGTGAGGGCTCGACCTTGTTGGTCAGGATACTCGTCGTAGAAGCTGGCATCCGTCAGACTCACTAAAAACGCTTCGTCGACACCCAACTGTTCTCGCTGTTGTCGCAATGCTTGCTTGCGTGCCTGCTCGTCTGCGGAAAACGTGGGAGATGACTCAATGCGCTCCTCAGTTTGCTGAGACGGATTAGGGTCGAGCAAGGTTGACAGCCATTGATAGCCAATCCACCAGCCAAGTCCTGCAACTCCGACAATAAGGGCGATCGCAGAAAAGAGTTGCCCGAAGGCAAATGACGAGCGTTGCGGCGACAGTGATGGAGCCATTGATGGGGATGCAGTCGCCGCTCTCGTCACTGTTGACGGATCTGGCGCAGGATATTGCTCCACATATTGGGTCGGTTCGGGTGAAGGGGAAGGCGCGATATACGGAGCAGCGCTCGGTGGCTGCTTATCGAGTTTGGGAATCGCATTGAGCCGTTGCAACACGTCGCGTGCTGATTGATAGCGATCGCCCGGCTTGGGAGAAAGCATTTTTTTAAGCACATACGTCAAAGCTGGGCCCACCTGAACGTGGTGTTGCCAGTGATCCATTGTTTCTTCATTCACCAGGGCATGGGGAGACTGCCCCGTTAGCAACACCAACGATGTGACGGCTAGCGCATACAAATCACTATGGGGAAATGCCTGCCCCGAACGCAATTGTTCTTTGGGTGCGTATCCCTGTTTTCCTAGCAACGTTAGGATCGTCTCGGGCGGAGCCGTTTGACGGTGCTGGGCAAATTCGGTTGCTGCGACATAAGCCGCTTGCTTCACCCCTCCAAAATCGATCAGCACCGGAGTCTGATCCGCGTCCCGTAAGATTAAATTATCAGGAGAAATATCTCGGTGAATGACGCCAGCACTGTGAATATACTGCAAGACAGGCAAGACTTTCTGGAGAAATTCAATGATTTCAGCCTCAGTGAAGCATTTCCCATATCGCTGACGAGCATCGATCAGTTCCTGATACGTTTGCCCTTCAATATAGTCTTGGACTAAAAAAAGACGCTCTCGTCCTTCAAAATCGGCCCGTAGCAGTTCTCGGAACTTGGGAATTTGAGGATGATGAAGTCGATATAGAACGCCTGCTTCGCGTTCAAATAGTGACTCAGCTTTACGAAGCGCTTCAGAACCCTCTACTTGGGGCGCAAATTCTTTAAGGACACATGCCTCATCAAACCGATGAATGTCTTCCCCTAAATAGGTTCGCCCAAAACCGCCATGTCCTAATTGA
>DBGGTD010000316.1:0-3978 GCA_051162585.1 Elainellaceae cyanobacterium | reverse complement strand
GACCTACCGAGACGCTGTAATGGAGTTTAGTAAGGCGATCCAGGCGGCTCCTCAATTCGCTGAAGCCTATCACAATCGAGGATTAGCATTTGCCAACCTGCGTCAAGACGGGGACGCTGCACGAGACTTAGCGCGAGCAAGCGAACTTTATATGGAACAAGACAATCAAGCCGGGATAGTCACGATTAGGCAAAATTTTGAGGTAATAAAGACTAGGAAAGCTGAGAAGCAAAACCCTAAATAGCCTAGTGCTTTCTAATGTCTTCAACTCGATCGTAGATCGTGTCTTGAGCGTCATCCAACCAATCTTCGACATCTTCAAAAAATTCTTCAACTTTGGGGCTGGTCATTTCCACAAGCGGATCGCCCACCACTCGCACAATCAATCCGCTCACGGTCGTGATGATCAGGACACTAAACCAGCCGAGACGATAATTCATATGCATCATGCCAGACGCATTCGACGAGTCAATTTACTTTACACTTCCCACCGACAGGTATCATTCGCACGTCTGCTTAAACAGAACTATCATGGAATTTTGCCGAAGAATATAGATAACAGCAAGGCACATCCCTGAGTTTTTCCCTGAGTTTTTATAGTCTCACGCTCTCGCACTAGGACGCTGAACGTGTGTATAACCCGCGCGGCGCACGGCGTTATACACCCAAATCTGAGCCCGTAGGGCTATAGAAGTGCTTCCGCATCGTGATGCTGTCTTGAGTTCATGATAAGCTCTTATTTCTCTTAAATCTTCGGCTTAGTGTTTCATGTAGTGTTTTACCGTTTGGATACCAGGGATGAGCATCGCGTCACTAACCGGACAAGACTTCTTAAGCATGGCTGACTTGAGCGCTACTCATGTGCATCAGTTGTTAGATCTAGCAGCCGCAATGAAGGCTGGAGACATTGAGCCACGCTGCAATAAAGTTTTGGGGTTACTCTTCAATAAAGCGTCAACTCGGACAAGAGTGAGCTTTTCGGTAGCCATCTATCAGTTGGGGGGGCACGTGCTTGACCTCAACAGCAATGTGACTCAGGTTAAGCGAGGCGAGCCTACTCAAGATACAGCTCGAGTTCTCGATCGCTATTTAGATATCGTCGCGATTCGCACATTTGCCCAAGGCGAATTAGAAACCTTCGCAGACTACGCCAACATTCCGGTGATTAACGCACTCACCGATCTAGAGCATCCGTGCCAGGTTTTGGCAGATTTGCAAACTGTCAAAGAAACCTTTGGTCGCTTAGATGGGCTCACGCTGGTCTATTTGGGCGATGGAAATAACGTTGCTCACTCCCTGATGCTTGGGTGTGCACTCGTCGGCATGAACATCACGGTGGCAACCCCAACAGACTTTCGACCCGACCCTCAAATTGTCGAACGGGCCCAACAAATAGCGGGCGATCGCACGCACGTCTGCGTTAGCCAAGATCCACGGGCCGCTGTCAAAGGCGCCCATGTTCTCTATACAGACGTTTGGGCCAGCATGGGACAAGAAGACTCAGCATCGAGCCGAATCCCTATCTTCCAGCCCTATCAGCTCAATGAAACTCTGATGAGTCTTGCCGACCCTAGCGCGATCGCCCTCCATTGTCTTCCGGCTCATCGGGGTGAAGAGATTACTGACGGCGTCATGGAAGGCTCCCAATCGAAAATCTGGGATCAGGCAGAAAATCGTCTCCATGCTCAGAAAGCCCTACTGGCGAGTCTCTTAGGAGCCGTTGAATAGGGGTAAGATTTGAAAGAGCTTTGGAAAATCTTGCAACAGGGACGGAAACTATCTAGACGTCGTTTGAACATTGAGCTATGGCTGGCACTCTCTATGTGGTTGGAACCCCTATTGGCAACTTAGAAGACATGACCTTCCGGGCAGTTCGAATATTGGGTGAAGTCGATTGGATTGCCGCCGAAGACACGCGCCACACACGCAAACTGCTCCAGCATTTTCAGATTTCGACGCCTCAACTTAGCTATCATGACCACAACCATCAGAGCCGCATTCCTGACTTGCTCTCGCGGCTGAAAGACGGACAGGCGATCGCACTAGTGACAGATGCGGGGATGCCAGGAATTTCTGATCCGGGCTACGAGCTGGTGTGTGCGTGCATTCACGAAAACATTCTCATTGTCCCGATCCCTGGACCAACCGCCGGAATTACGGCATTAAGCATTGCAGGATTGCCCACGCAGCGGTTTATCTTTGAAGGGTTTTTACCCACTAAAGGAACTAATCGACGCGAACGCTTAGAAACCTTGCAAACCGAATCTCGTACCATTGTGCTCTATGAAGCGCCCCATCGACTTCGAGATACATTGGCAGATTTGTCACACGCTCTTGGGGGCGATCGCCCCGTGACTCTAGCGAGAGAATTAACTAAGCTCTACGAAGAGGTGTGGCGTGGCACGCTCGTTCAGGCTATCAACCATTATCACCATCAAGAGCCTCATGGTGAATATACGGTCGTTGTTGCAGGAGCGACGCTCGATCAGCCGCATTTATCAGAATCTGCGCTCAAAGCCGAGCTAGAACAGCTCATTAGACAAGGTACATCGCGATCGCAGGCAAGTCGGCACCTGGCTCATCAAACCCCGTTATCGCGTCGTCAAATTTATCAGTTAGCCCTGTCAATTCCCGCCCTGGACGACACCGACGCTGACAATACGCCTTCATAGGTCTGCTTGATTATGACGGAAGCCTTGAGAAGAGGTTATGCTGTCGGTCAGTACGTTAGACCTCTCATGATTGGCTTCAAACCGTTACACCCCCTGGTCTTATGTTGTTTTGTTCAACCTCTCACATCTATTCTGCGAACTCTCTGCAAACCGCTCTCTCTGTCGGTCTAATTAG
Organism: Elainellaceae cyanobacterium; assembly: GCA_051162585.1. Classification (GTDB taxonomy): domain Bacteria; phylum Cyanobacteriota; class Cyanobacteriia; order CAZCXK01; family CAZCXK01; genus DBGGTD01. Next base: position 1,131 of record DBGGTD010000316.1, on the reverse strand, counting down.
TGTGTCACTCGTGATCGGAGGCTGTAGTGGTCGGCAGGCAGCAGTCCCTTCTTCAGACGACAGCGCATCTGAAGCTGTGAATACTCCAGAATCAGCCCCATTCACATCATCCCCTGAAGCAACTCAGGTGAATGAAATCGACACGCCAGTGCCAACGGAGTTTCTCATCTCGGCAGAAGGAATTGGGGATGCCAAGCTTGGCATGACGTTTGGAACCCTCAAGCAAACGCTGGGTTCAGAGGTAGAATTCACCGAAGAGACATCCCTAATGTCTGATTTTGATGCGATCGCCGTCCGTAAAGATGATGTTGTTCAGTATTACATCCTCCATTTGGCAGGCGATCCATTTACTGAAGAGGATGTCATTCAGGGATTGATGACGGATGATCCTAGTTTCATGACTGCCGAAGAGATCGGAGCTGGAACTCCCATTAAAAATGCAGAAGAGTCATACGGCAAAGCGACTCTTTCTTATCACACTCGAAATGAATCTAGAGAATATGTGCGCTTTGAAAATCATCCTGCTAACAATGTGTCATTTCAGGCCGGTAATGGCGAACATGCGCTAACGGGGATCTACTCGGCACCGAGTAGCGAATACAATGAAACACCAGACTTTGCCGATAGCGCTAGCATTCAATCGGTGCTGGTCGTCTGTCTAGTCGAAGACTGTGCCGGATAATCTAGAATTTGTGTCTACCCCTGCGTTATGAAAACCATTGGAACTGTCTTGATTGCTCTCATCCTCGCCGGTTGGGTCGTGGCGATCGCCATCTTCTCGATTCAAAACGTGTTTATCACCGGCGAGGATGGGACGAATCAGCTCGTGTCCTTAAGATTTCTGAATGCTAGCTCCATCGAAATGCCGCTTGGGGTTGCATTGGCATTCTGTCTTGCGTTAGGAATCATTGGCGCCGCGATCGCAATCCCAATTTGGAATGCAACCGGATCACCGCCCTATGACGATGACGACGATGATTTTTGATAAAACCCCAACAAGATTCCTCAGAATTAGTATATTCGCGAGTCCTAATCTGTTCTAAATACCTCGGCACAATTAAAAACCAAATTCAAAACTCTGCGCTGCCCGCGGCGCGGGCAGCGCAGAGTTTTATGGATTCTATAGTTAAT
>DBGGTD010000315.1:0-2140 GCA_051162585.1 Elainellaceae cyanobacterium | reverse complement strand
CATACATATCCGCAAAAATTATAACTTGCTTGCTCTTATCGTGCCCGGAATTGAGGATTTAACACGATGGCGCGACTTAGTTTATGGGGTGGTGATGCAGCAATATGTGGGGTCAACCGTGGCAATCGTTAGTGGTGCCAAGACTCAGAATTCGTCCGTACAGTTGGTTGACGCTGCGCGATCGCGCCAGATTAGAGGAAGACGCTACAGATCCCGTCGAATACGACTCCATACTTGGAACCTCACGATAAAATTAGACGATGATGGTTACGGATCTGCGCCCAAATTCTAACTACAGCGGCCTATAGTCTTACGCTCTCGCGTTAGGATATCAGCTGAATACACGTGAATTTATAGCAATCCTAGATGGGTGATGAGCGGTGGGGCGGGCCCCGCCCGCCCCACCGCTCAAATACAATTCACAAGCGATTTAGGATCGCTACATATACCAATGCATCAGCATATCTCAGACTGGCTTGAGTCTCACTGGGTGATTCCGGCGTTTAGTGGGTGGATACTTGCCGGACTTGCCGTTTTCTTCTTCGGCGCAGCAACCAACACGATGGCTGGCTGGCTCTATGTCATCAGCGGCATTATGGTGGCACTGCTTGCGATCGCAGCGTTACTTCCGAGGCGATCGCTGCGGGGCATTCAGGTTACTCGCCGGTCAATTCGTCCAGTGAGCGGTGGGCAATCTGTGGTTGTCGAATTGGCGATCGCCAATCTTGATCCGGCCCCAAAGTTTTTATTACAGATTTCTGACGTGCTGCCATCAACCTTAGGTAAACCCGTTGTCCAGGCGATTGAGGTCATTCCACCCCACGAAACCTATCAATGGCATTACGAACAACCGACTCAACGTCGAGGAATTCATCGCTGGCATACGGTTCATCTTAGAACTGCTGCACCCCTTGGTTTATTTTGGTGCCGCCAGAGTCACCGTGCTGACGCCAAAGCAGTCGTCTATCCAAAGGTTTTGCAGTTAGCTCGTTGTCCTCTGATCGATGAACTTGGACAGGATACGAGCACCCAGATTCATCACCATGCTCACTTCCATCAAACAGCCAATGAGCTAACTCGCGCTCTACGTCCCTATCGGTGGGGAGACTCAATCCGTCTGATTCACTGGCGTACGAGTGCACGCTACGGCGAACTGCGAGTTCGGGAAATGGAAGGGCTGGCTGGTGGGCAGGAGGTGATCATCGGATTAGATACCCACCATCCTTGGGATGCTGAGGATTTCGAGAGTGCCGTTGTAGCAACTGCATCTCTTTATTTTTATGCGCGTCATCAAAGTCTTCAGGTCAGCATTTGGACGGCAAACGCGGGACAATTGCGTGGCGATCCGGCGGTGTTAGAAACGCTGGCGGCAATTGGCTGCGAGGAAGCGGAGGCGGGCAGCCTGCCTCGGCAGCCGATTATCTGGCTGACCCAAAATCCGGCGAGTATTCAGCACCTTTCTCCCGGAAGTCGTTGGCTGCTCTGGGCACCTCGCAACCCGCGATCGCCAGCGGGTGCACCAGACGGGGTATCGTCTAGCTTACCTGGGTTGATCATTCAACCGAGCCAACTGCTAGAGCCTCAACTGCAAACCTCCCTGACAAACAACAGAGTCAGTCCACAGCGCGATCGCACGCCCATACAATAGATGGAGTTGTATCCGTCACGCGGCATCTATGGAACCTGATATTCCTCCCGCCTTCTGGTCAGGGATAGAGCAGTTTAATCAACGAGATTTTTATGAGTGCCACGATACTCTAGAAGCACTTTGGATGGAGGCTGGGCAATCAGAACGCACGTTTTATCAAGGAATTTTACAAATCGCAGTTGCGTTTTACCACATGGGCAACCACAACTGGCAAGGAACGGTCATCTTGCTTGGAGAGGGCGTTAATCGGCTGAAATCTTATCAACCCTCATATTTCGGCATCAACGTTGAGCATTTACTAAACCAGAGCGTTTCGGTATTGACGATGTTGCAACAAAACGGCCCTGACTGCATCTCTGATTTAAATGAAAAATTTCTGCAGGCTGCGAACCATCCAACCCTGGATCTCACAGATGCCTCAGAATCGGCGTCGACGTTCCCTCAAATTGTGAAAGTTTCTGATTAAAGCCCGACGGGCTTAGATTTGTGTGT
>DBGGTD010000314.1:0-2840 GCA_051162585.1 Elainellaceae cyanobacterium | reverse complement strand
TTTGAACCGGGCGATCGCCGCTGTTCAAACCCTAAAGGTGACTGACCCTAATTCAGAAGAATTTTCAGACGCAATGGCGGAATTACACGTTGTTGCAACGGTTCTAGAACCTTATTCAGAAGGTATGGTCGAGGCAATTGATGCCTACACAGAAGACTTGCCGGACGACGAAGCCTGACTTTGCCACTGTGCCTTGCACAGAAAAGGGCGATTATTATTGCGTTGATATTGATGACTCCTTCGTTTGCGCTTTGCGAGTGCGGCGAAACTGATGAGAAAGATCATCTAGGATATCATCCATGCCCATGTTTTTCCCAGATACCTTTGCCGTGTTATAAGCAAGCCGCGCTGCTGCATAGGCTTCACTGCCTGCGATCGTTTGGGTGTCTTCGAGTAGCTCGCGCATATGATTCACCGTTTGCAAGATTGGGTTCAAGGCTTCAAATAGGTCAATGTCTCGTCGTGCTTCGTCAACATTCAGATGGCGAGGCATCATATCGTTATACTGATGCGCCATATCCAGCGCGCGAGTAGTAAAGGTTTGAGCCTTACGTCCCATTTTGGTGATTTGGCGTCGTTCGTCAGGGGTTAGACCAACGAGAAAGGGCAGGCGCTTAAGGATCGCGTTGAGCGCAACGATGATTTCTTCGATTTCTTGCTGGGTCAGAGTCGCATCGACAGTACGAATAGGCATAGCTTAATGACTCGCAGATTAGATGGATGCACCAAACCGATGCAGTACTCTATAAATGCCCGGTCTGGGAGCGGTTTTATCTCCGTATAGATACTGAACTATGGCTGAAGGAAGCATGGGAGATCCGTATATTGCAGGATTCAGTCTTCCCAATACGACTTTGGACTGCGTCGTTTCTGTAAATGACTGCGTCGTTTCTATAATTGACCCCGTCATTTCTATAATTGACTGCGTCGTTTCTATAATTGACTCCATCGACGCCCAAAATTTCTTGCCGTTTCTATAATCGACTGCGTCGTTTCTATAAATAACTGCGTCGTTTCTATAATTGACTCCATCGACGCATATCAGAACCCCGTCAGCGGAGTTCAAAATAGAAACTGGCTTTAGCAGGACTTTAACCTCCAAAGTTGATATCGTCTGTCTAAAATCCCAAATCTAAAATCCAAAAACCTTTGCCAGAATAGAACCACCGTTAACGGAGATGAAGGCAGCATGAAATGGCGAATTGTACTTGAGCCTGATCCTGAAACTGGAGATTGGGCGGTCTGGTGTCCTGAATTACCGGGTTGCGCATCAGCAGGTGAAACCGAAGACGAAGCGCTAGAAAATATTCGTGAAGCGATTCAACTGTATTTAGAACCGAGTGAAATTGACGTAAAACCGGGAACGATCGTGCGGGAGATCTTGGTTTAGTGAGCCGGATTCGCCGCATGAATGCAGATGAGGTTGAACGAGTTTTGAAACGCTATGGATTTGAACTCGTTTCTCAAAAAGGCAGTCACCGCAAATGGAGAAATGTAGAGCGGAAATTGCAAACTATTGTGCCGTATCATAAAGGCCGCGATTTACCGCTGGGCACCTTACGAAACATAATGACGAGTGCTGATATTCCAAACTCTGAGTGGACAACGGAGAACTAAATAGTGACTGTTAAGGCGAATGGTGAATGAACCGAATCAAATCAACTGCAACACTAGTAGGAGCAATGCATTCGGTCAATACGTGTTGCAATTATTCAATCGTTGCTTCCCGAATGCATCCCCCTTACCAGTCTGGATAATCAGGCTAACAGAAGCTATGACAGAATTTCCCACAGAGGTGAAGGCAGCATGACTGACGTTATTTTTTTAGTCGAAGACGATCCAGACGGTGGCTATACAGCGCGCGCTATTGGAGAGTCTATCTTTACTCAAGCCGAAACCCTCGAAGAATTGCGCGATCAGGTCAGAGATGCTGTCCAATGTCATTTTGAAGATGAGTTGAATCGTCCTAAATGAGAGTGTTCTGAATTTTGTGTAATTAAGTGTGTTTGCCCTGGCAATGCGGAGCATAACGTCTCGCTCACATCCCCACGTTTAAGGAACACGCAACTTCCTACGTTAAGGAACATGCGACCGAGGACGGTCGCCCTGACGCGGAAATCTAAACGCTCTCACTTCTCCGACACCTACGATTGGGTTGTGATGACGCTTCGCCCTGACAAATCTTTGATGCGTGGCGGTTAAACCGCAAAGCGTCTATAACCGCCAGCGTTCAGAGTTTTGTCAGTCAACCCCCTTAGGTGTTCAACCCCCGAATGCGTTTAGTCAAAATCCGCATCACCTCATTGGGATTCACCGTGGGCAACGGCTTTGACCAGTCACCGGGTTCGGCATAGTCAAGCTGAAACATCTGCATCACATAGTGGTTGACGACGGTGAGTGACCCCACTGCAATAATGCGTAGGGTATGGCGATCGTCATCTGGACGCGATGAGCTGTCCGCCCCACCGGGCGGATTCGGTGGATAAACCATGAAGTACGCTCCTTGTTATGTAAATGAAAGATGTATTAGGACAACTAAATGGCTGAAACAAACCAGTAGTAGGTGTTGATTTCTGCCTTTTGCCTTCTGCTTTCATCCTTTTGCTAAGGGAGCGCTCAAACAAACACGCCACCTCGATTTTCTGCATGGCAAAACGGGATGGCGATAGGAGCTAAAATGCCTAAAGCCTCCGATTCTGGGTGTACAGAGTCGCGGGGTTAGCTCTCTAGTCGTGTTGATGGCACTTCTAGGGAGCGCTGCGCTGTTTGAGCGCTTAATGGCAAAGAATAGTGTATTCGTGAAAGAAATACAACCGTACTTTGGCTTATTGGAGAGATTT
>DBGGTD010000313.1:0-2324 GCA_051162585.1 Elainellaceae cyanobacterium | reverse complement strand
GCCATGCGATCGTTGATCAGGCTTGATAGTGATGCAATTCCTTTGCTAGTCGAAGCAGCGGAAGATCCATATAGGCCAGATATCGTTCGCACATGCGCCTGGTCTATTATTGGGCAAATCGGCACTCCTGATGCAGTCGATGTACTCGTAAATCATTTGAACTCATCGTGGGGTACTGCTCGTCGCAGTTTATTGAGAACATTGCTGAAACTACCTCATGAAGAGGGGATCGATGCCGTAGCAGATGTGCTAGGACGGCGAGGCGTAGAAGCTCTCATACATCAAGAGATGATGTTATTGGGGCAAATCTATGGGAGTTTGGTTGATTTGTCTCCTCGATGTATCGAAGGTCAGGAGGCCGAACTATTGCAACGAGCACTCAACAATTTAGAGCGCGATGTCATTGAGCGTTTATTCTTGCTGATGAGATTTCTGTATCCATCGAGTGCAATTCAGGCAGCCGCATTTAACCTACAGTCTGAGTCTACAAATAGCGTTGCCCGCGCATTAGAAATTCTTGATAATGCCATCGATTTACCCTGTAAGAAGGCGTTGTTAAGCATTCTCGATCGGCGACCCAATGATGAAAAACTTCAGAATCTGTCCGATATTGTTGACTATGAACCGATGTCTCCAAGTCAGCGACTGCGCTATCTGCTTGATCTGCGTCATTTCCTATCCGATTGGGTACTTGCCTGTTGTTTCCATCTCGCTAGACACGCTCACTGGAGTTTGACGACCGACCACATTCTTGCTGGCCTGCATCATCCTGTTGGGTTTGTGCGAGAGGCCGTGCTGCATTATTTGCAGATGGCATCTCCTAAATCACTCCATGGTCTGTTGCCAATCATGGAGCATGACTCTGATCGCCTAGTGTCAGCTCAAGTCCAGAAAATGATGGCAGAGCTCGGACTTGAGCCAACGGCGGATGGAAATACATCGAATGGCTATCGTGGAAACATTCAGAGTCTGACTGACTCACACGAACTTAGATTTGGATAATGGTTTCGCTCAGCTTAACCACTCTCGCACGGATAGTCTCTGATGATTGTTACAAAGACTTGGGGCTATAGCTCTACGGCCTCGGATTTGTGTGTAGAACCCGCGCCGGTTCTACACACGTTCAGCGTCCTACCGCGAGAGCGTAAGGTTATACCAATTTGCTAATAAAGATTTCTAAGATTACTGTGAATATTAGTTTGGAGTATTCCAGCATCGTCGTTCTTAACTTTTTATGCTAAACAGCGTTGAGCGCTTACTATTTGTTCGGGGAGTTCCGATTTTTCAGGAATTGCGAGATGATTTTTTGGTGCGGTTAGCGGCAATCATGGATGAACTAGCGTTTCCGACTGATCACACCATTTTTACTCAAGGGCAAGAAGGTCAATCGCTTTATATCTTGGTTTCAGGGAAAGTCAAAGTTCACATTGGCAGTCGAACATTAGCAAAGCTTGAAAACGGCGCTTGTTTTGGTGAAATGGCCGTATTTGATGCGGAGCCGCGTTCAGCATCTATCACGACGCTAGAGCCTTGCGAGTGTTTGACCCTCACTCAACAGCAGCTATATGAAGCAATTGACGAAACCCCTGGAATTGCAATTAATATTATTCGACTGTTATCTCGACGGATTCGTAAGCTAAATCAAAAAATTGACGCGGTGCAGCAGCAGAGCAATGGTGGTGATGTTCACCGGGGTAGGGTTCAGCAGATGTCATCACTCGCACAATCCAGATATCTAGATGGCGATCGCCCCTTACTGGTTCATGACAGAATGGCAGAAGGATGACGCTATCCCGATAGTGTGTACCATCTAGTTTGCAACGTTAGGAGATTTTATGCCACTGCAACGAATTGAGCCTGGTCCAGGTCAGGAGTCTGTGTGGGATTATCCTCGTCCACCTCGCCTTGAAGATTCGTCGCGTCATGTCCGCGTCATTTTTAATGGAGTCACCCTTGCTGATACCCATCATGCAAAGCGAGTGCTAGAAACGAGTCATCCCCCCGTTTATTACATTCCGCTCGACGATATTAATCAGGACTATCTCGTCTCAACACCACGCTCAACCTACTGTGAGTGGAAAGGGCAGGCAGCTTATTACACGGTGACGGTGGGCGATCGCCAAGAACAGAATGCCGCTTGGATATATCCTGATCCCACGCCGGCGTTTGCATCATTGAAAAACCATGTTGCCTTTTACCCGAGTCGGATGGATGCGTGTTACGTCGACGATGAGCAGGTGCAATCTCAGGCGGGCGATTTTTACGGCGGTTGGATTACAAGCGATATTGTGGGCCCATTTAAGGGAGGACTGGGAACCTGGGGA
>DBGGTD010000312.1:0-2828 GCA_051162585.1 Elainellaceae cyanobacterium | reverse complement strand
GGCGATCGCAGAAATCATTTAGAGCGATCAAATGTGTGATACCCGCCATATGCATCTTTCAGAGGCTATGCTCAAGTCATCTCAGCGCCTTGGCGAATTGTAACCGTCTATTTTGACCGCACTCAAAGGAATCGGCTATGAAGCTGCAATTTGACGAACAAGCCGACGCCCTCTATCTCCGTCTAGACGATTCTAAAATCATTGAGTCTGAAGAAGTTCAGCCCGGAATCATTCTCGACTTTGACGAAAATAGCCAAGTTGTTGGTATCGAAATTTTAGATATTAAGCGTCGCGTTCCACAGGCTAACCCCAAACAGCTTCAATTTGAGGTTTCATAGTGCCACTGGGATTTCGCCTAATCACCCCCTGATTGACTGACAAAAGATCAGAGGCTGGCGGTTGTAGACGCATCGCGGCTTCTCGAAGAGTAACCGCGCCTACACAAACGAAGTCGGCCTGCGCCGACTGTTCTCAACCCGCATAGGCGGGTTTTGCCCGTGTAGCAGCAGTTTTACCTGCTCAAAGTGATTATCAAGACACTCGAAGTGATTATCAAGACACTCGAAGTGATTATTAAAGCACTCAAAGTGATTATTTTTGGGCGAGTCTATTCGGCTCTAACCCAATCATATTGCGGATTTTCCCTCAATCAGACCAACAGATCCCCGGCTTCTGTAGACCCTGATCATGATCTGGAACACCCGAAGGAGAAGCCGAGGATCTCCTCGATCAATTACTGATTGTCAAGTCTCGACAAAGCCCCGCCATACTACTGTTGTTTTTACGGGCGACGTGCTGTGTTCTCAGCTATCAAGCGCTCAAACATGAGCAGCGTCCCCCAGCAGTGTTCGCCCACGTGCCGGGAGACTGACCCTCCAATCTGACAACCCAGACGGAAGGCTACAGGCATTATGACACTCCTGTTCGCCATCCCGCTTTTGCAATGCAGACCGGAGAATGGCTTCTCGTTTGAGCGCTCCTTCAACTACCCAAAAGGAGTGTTTCATCATGGTAAATCCCAACGAACCGCCGAAGCGGTTTGACCCGTCGTCGTGCAATAAAGACGACCGAGAAGTACTGCGCGTGATTGCTGTCGGTTCGCTCAAAGTCGTGAACCAATGCATCATGCATATGTATCAACTCAACTATGCACAGCCCTATGAATGGTCGAAACCCATTCCCACGGTTAATCCGAATGAAGTCATGTGTATTCTCACGCGCTATTTCAAAGGGTTGAGTGAGTAATCTGATATAGCCTTACGCTCTCGTGTTAGGACGCTGAACGTGTGTAGACCCCGCGCGGCGCGTGGGGTCTACACACAAACCTAAGCCCGTAGGGCTATAACGATGATTAAAGGGTAATAGCCTGATGGGCATGGCGTTGCTGAGGTGTTGCCATGCCCGATTTCTGCTATTTAGCGCATCATCATCCTTGTTACTCAGTCAACAATGCCCATCCGAGATTAGGATAAAAATATCATCTTAATTTTTTAGAGATAATTTCTAGGATTGGAGACCATATGATTCATCAACTTAGACCCGCTTGGATAATCAAAACCGCCTTAGCCGCAGGGATCTTTGCATTCTCAGGGCAAATGGCTGTCGCCCAAACCGAGGTTCGTAGCGGCATCCTTCAGTTTGTCCAGCTTCAAAATTTGGCAGACCGCATGTCTACCCTCTCTGAAGGAACCTTGGCAGATTTGCAAGTTGACCCAAATTTTGACGGCGATTTTCAACTGATTTTCAACGATGCAGCTGCTATTTTAGAGGACTACACCATCGTGCAGCGCGGTGGCTATTTCCCTGAAAATGCAGGTATTCCCCGCGATCAGCAACTTACGGTTGATCAAGCCGTTTATCGCGTTTATACCCTTGATGATGGCAATCAACTGCTTCTCTACCGGACTCCGGCTGAGAATACAGCCCGCTATTTCATTCGTGAGAGTGGTTAGATTTATCACAGCGGCCATGAGGTCGCGTCTCTCTGATACTGTTTGATCGACGCGAGCATGTTTGAACTCTCAATACGGTTTTATGGCGATCTCAATGATTTTTTGCCGATCGCCCGCCAGCAGGTGCGGTTTGTTCATAAGCTCCGCGAACCTGCCTCGGTTAAGGATGTGATTGAATCACTGGGCGTCCCTCATCCAGAGGTGGCGCTCATTCTTATCGGTGGCGAATCGATTGGATTCTCATATTTAGTGCAGCAGGGCGATCGCCTCTCTGTGTATCCGCGATTTCGATCCGCTGATATTTCTGCGGTGTCTCAGGTGCAGCCCGACCCGTTGCCGGATGTACGGTTTATTGCAGATGTTCATCTAGGCAAGTTGGCGATGCACCTGCGGTTATTGGGGTTTAACGTGCTCTACGAAAATAACTATGATGACGATACTCTCGCAACATTGGCGGGCGATCGCCGCATATTGTTGACTCAAGATCGGGCATTGCTGAAACGAAGCGTGATTACGCATGGTTACTGTGTTCGCAGCCGTGACCCGGTGCAGCAGCTTGATGAAATCTTGCGACGATTTGATTTGTATGGGGCGATCGCCCCGTTTAAGCGCTGCTTACGCTGTAATGGGATACTCAAACCCGTTAACAAACAAGACATCTACGATCGACTAGAACCTCTAACTCGCAAATACTACGACGAATTTCGCATGTGTCAACAGTGCGAGCACATTTATTGGAAAGGCTCCCACTACGAACGCATGCAGCAATTTATCAGCGATATCCTCCCAGCATAATAGCTGAAATCACAGACTCGTAAAATCAGCTTCGGTAATCTCAACAGGGCGCACTCCTTCGATGATTGCAATGCGTTCATT
>DBGGTD010000311.1:0-6980 GCA_051162585.1 Elainellaceae cyanobacterium | reverse complement strand
TCCATCAGGTAGGCAAGACTCGCCTGCCACTGGCGAATGCTGCCATCTGCTAAATAGGGAATGCGCTGATGAAACACCATATCTCCCGCAAATAGCACATCTGCCTCAGGCACATAGGCAATGATGTCGGTGCCACTCGAATGCCCTTCCACTTCTTCGATATACACCTGGCGATCGCCCAACCAAATCGTCGTTGCGCCATTGACAACTACATCAGGCGGAGTCGGATTGGGATCCATGTCTACATTGCGCGTGATTATATAGTCTCGAATCGGTCCTCGACCAACAATGGGTACCTCCTTTGACCGAGCCGCCGGATTCCCCCCTGTGTGATCAAAGTGGTAATGCGTATTCACCACATAGTTGACAGGCTGCTCGGTCAAACTGGCAACCGTTTCAAACATGAGATTGCCTAAGGCTTCATTTTGAAAAGGGTCAATGACCAAAACGCCATCTGTTCCGATCACAATTCCACCGTTACAGATTGCGGTTGTGGCTGGGTCTTGAGGTGGAAAGTCGGTACTAGCAATCAGCCCATAGACTCCGTCAGCCAATTGTTCTAGAGTCAACCCAGCAGTATCTAGAGCTAGAGGAGTTGAGAAAGATTGGGCGTGAGAACGCGCATTCCACCCGATGATGCTCAGGTAGGTCATCAACGCCACCATCACACCCAATAATCCGCGTCGCGTTACTTTCATCGCCATCACTCCTCTTTTCAGTGTTGTCTAGGGACTCTATCAAACTCGTTGTCCCCATTCAATCGAATGCATTTATGGTTGCGATAAACGCCAATATTCAACCATCAATATCTACTAAGCTTCAGACCGAATATAGCAATCCCAAATGGGCTGTGAGCGGTGGGTTGGGCGCACGTACCCCACCGCTCATACACAATTCACAAGTGATTTAGGGTCGCTATAGGACGTTATTAATAGTTCTGTTATTTTGCCGCGCCGTTTTGCGTTTGAATTAATGGCTCGTGTAGCTCGAATCGTACGAATATTAAAATCTTGGTATAAGTCTCGAATAAACGGACAGTCTGAGTTTGATAGCATCACATGAACACCTCGTTCAGCGAGTGCCACAAATGTTTTCTGAAGTCGAATCTGATCGTCAGCGTGAAATGCGTATCGATTATAGGCAGTGAATTTGCTTGTTGAGCTAATTGGATGATAAGGCGGATCAAAGTAGACAAAATCATTTGAGCGAGTCGCTACATCCAGAATGGCTGTAAACGTATTCACTTCAATTTGAGTATCTTTTAAGGCGAGAGATGCAGCTCGAAGGAGGTCTGGATTGCAGATTTTAGGATTTTTATATCGCCCAATAGGGACGTTAAACTGCCCTTTGGAATTCTCTCGATAAAGCCCGTTAAAGCAGGTCTTGTTTAAATAGATAAGCCGCGCCGACTTTTCGAGGTTGCACATTCCAGGATTAGCGCGAATTTTATAGTAGTAATCAACGCTGTGTTGAGCTTGATGATGATTCAATAATTGAATCAAATCATCGACCTGATCGCGCACGCAGCAATAGACATTCACTAATTCAGAGTTGATATCTGCTAGCCATGCTTGGCGAGGTTGGAGATGAAAAAAGACGGCTCCTCCCCCTAAAAATGGTTCAAAATACCGTTTAAAGGGTCTTGGAAAATAATCAACATATTGTTGAAGCACTTGCCCCTTTCCGCCTGCCCATTTCAAAAATGGACGAGGAAAATTGACGGGCGGAGAATAAACAATCATTGGGTCATGAAGTACCACGATTTGTTTTAGAATAACGAATTGCCGCCCGTTTTACACGTTTTTTATCGAGTTTGTTTACATACTCTTTAATACAGCCTTCTTCAAGAGTACAAAAAACCATATTCGATAGAACGTTTTCTCAAGCACTATCATGACAAGTCTATAGTTCTCGGCAGAAGCCAGGGTGATCTCTGGAAGATGCCTCAGCATTTTTTATGCCTAAGCGTAGGAACTGGGAACAGGAGACTTACCATTCACGACCCAGTTGCCGATATCAAACAGTTTATAGTCTATTGGATCGTGCAACGTCAGCGTGCGTAGGTTACGCCAGTAGAGATCAAATCCGTACTTCTTGGCGACCGATCGGGCTCCCATCAGGTCAAACATTTGGTTGGTGACAGCAAGCCCTGTCTGAATCGAGAGGACTTTGGCGGCAGCAGCAGAAACTGCAACGTCGCCTCGTTCCTCATGAGTGAGGGCTTCCCCTTTGTCCCAGGCGTGCTGAAACTGTGCCGTGGCTTGTTGAGTGAAGGCGATCGCCCCTTGCAACTGTGCCCACAATTCTCCGTAGCGATGTAGCAGGTACGGATCGTCTGTGGCCTTATCTACCATGGCGGTTTCCCAAGGACGAGTTTGGGTTTGAGTATAAGCCTGAGCAGTCTCCAGTGCGCCTTCGGCAATCCCTAGAAAAATCGCGGACTGCACCAACATGCCGCCTACCCCCAACACGGTGGGAAAGGCACTTTCTAAATTTGGCGGAGGTCCTAAGATTTCGTCTGGATTCACCTGTACACGCTCAAAGGTAAAGCTACCGCTGGCAGTGCGACGCTGCCCCAAGACATCCCAATCGTGGTTGTAGGTGAGACCAGGTCTATCGGCTGGAATCACAAACATAGTTGGCAGTAGATTCCCTGATTGAGTCGCAGCACAAATCAGGCGATCGCCTACCACGGCTCCCGTGCAGAAGGTTTTCACTCCGTTTGCCTGAAATCCATCACCGTCTGTGTCTAAAGTGAGGCGCATATCACGAGTATTGATAGCATTTACCCAAAAGGGGTTGTGCTGAGCTGTCTCGCGATAGTAGTAAGCGGCTTGTTCACGAGTGCCGATTAGGTGGGGCACCACAGACAGCAGCAGGTGATAGCCATAAAGCTGAGCAGCAGAGCTATCGGTTTTAGCGAGAATTTTGACAATATCCATCGCCTCTTCCCAACTGGCTCCCATACCGCCGTAGCTTTTTGGGACGACTAGCGACAGTAGTCCAGCATTTTTGAGATACTGTATCTCCTGATCGGGAATTCCGGCGATCGCATCCCGCTTCTGGACAGTCTGGCTCAGGTGATGAGCTACCTCGGTGGCGATCGCTCATGAGTTGAAGATCCCCCCTTAAATCTCTATAAAAGAGGGATCTCCACCAATCTGCTGTTATGCCACTGTCGGCAAGACCTCTAGTGCAACGGGCACCTTCATCCCTTCAAAGCGGGTGTAGTCAATCGATACAAAGTCGTCGACTCCAAGCTGCGTGGCTTGCACTCCTCTAACGACAGCCAGCTTCTCATCATCCACACGGATGATGGATCTATTACTTCCTTGCTGGATGCTCAGGTCTTCAAAGGCAAGCCCTTTCGCCAGACCAATCATATCCACCCCATCTTTGAAGTCGAGGATTTGGTCAGACCCTTGTCCTTTACGAATCACAAAGATATCGCTGCCGGCTTTGCCGCGATACTTGTCACGACCTCGACCACCATCCAGAATGTCGTCACCGCTGCCGCCGTTGAGCATGTCATTACCATTACCGCCGAGGACGATATCGTCTCCCCCTTTGGCATTGATGATGTCTCGCTTGCCTCGACCATTGAGGATGCCATCCTGACCTGTGCCTTGTAGTCGCTCAGCCTGATTGCTGCCAATCGTGACAGGGGTATCTATAAACTCCAGATCGTCCAGGACAAGATTGTCGAGGCCGTTAGTAATGGCAATCAGCTCATCACGGTTTCGGCGGAGGCGGCCATCCCCATCGGTATCGTGGAAGATCGCACGTCCCTCGGCAACGCCTTGCCGGTTAAACCGACTCACGAAGTACTCCTCGCGGGAGCCTGCCACCTCAATCGTGTCCTGACTGCGGTTGAAGTCTTCGATCACAGCCATATCAGTGCGACCGTTTCGTCCCGCTCTGCCGTCGTCGTAGAGCCGTGTCAAGCCGTTGTTGGTGTGCAGCACAAAGGTATCTTTTCCTGCTCCCCCCGTGAGGCGATCGGTTTCTCCATTGCCCACAGAGTTTGGGTTACTAGGGTTGCCAGCACCCTGGATGATGTCATCGCCGCCTTTGCCATCGATGATATCGTCTTCTTCTAGACCCAAAATCTGGTTGTTGGCGTTGTTGCCGTCCGGCACATCGTCATCTGCCGTCCCGACAATTCTGGCATCAATGTCCGGATTGCCAGGAGCTGGAGGAGCAACCGGGTCGCTAAGTTCAGCCGTGGTGTCATAGGTAACATTGAGACCAATGAAACCAGGTAGAATTGCCCCCTCAGCGTCACGAGTTTCATTACGAGCAATCACGTTAACGCCCTGACCTTCGTTGACTTCGATTCCCGTGCCCCGCTTGAATAGCTTGCCTGAGAGCGTGTCATAGGTGAGCTCAAGCTCCTGCTCCCCAATCCGCCCATTCAGATCAATTCGGGTTTCGCTGCCGTCGTCATTCAGTCGAAAGGCTCGAATTTTGATATCAGCCTTCTGGATATCGGGGTCGAGCTGCACGGGGAGAACTGTTCGCTCAAAATCAGTATCAAAGCGGCGCTCGAAGACTTGCCCCGCAACCTCGGCCTCAAAACGGACCGGCGTTTCCCCCCCGCGATCGGCATCAGGAGCAATCTCGCCGATGGTGAGGTTGAGCTGGGCCGTTTCTAGCTCAGGCGCTTCTAGCTTGACCTCGTAGTCAATGGGCTGCCCCTGAGTCCTGATGTTTGATACCGACAAGTAATACTCTCCGGGTACCAGCTGATTCTTGGGGTCAGCCTGATTCACGGGGCTCAGCCGATCGAAGTCAAGGTTGCCTTGTTCCGGTATACGGTTTCCAATCAGCAGATCGGGGAATCCGTCACCTGGCACACCGTCGTTATTCGTGCCATCGTCGTTGAAATCGGTAAACAAGTTGAATCTGACGATATCTTGAAACGCCGGATCTACGGTTTCAACGATCGCGTTAAATTGGGTCGGTTTGGTGACAGTAAAGTGATAAAAGTCAACATCTTTGATATCCCCAAATACTTGATCTCGATCGAAGGTCCCGGATAACCCCGCGCTCAAGTTTGTAATGTCGCCGATGCTGTTATTTTGACGTCCCGTGAAGAAAGAGTTGTTGTTTTCGGTTTCCTCAAAGTTTTGAAGGGAGTTGAAGTCAATTGCTTTCAAATCAGAAAGTGCCATGGGTTTGTTCTCCTTTGATGAATGATGGAATTTTGGATTTTGAACTTCGTCATGAGCTAAGTCGAACGATTTTGGATTGGGTTAAGAATCTTTAGGCGATTTCAGTTACATAAGGGCACCACCTCCTTGACTGGGCTGAAGTAAAAGCTGACGTTACAAACGGGTATCGCATCAAAACCAAACAGCACGGGCTGTGAGTGCAATGCACCCTGAATGTTTTTGGGATAATAACTAAGCTGGAATAGCCGCGATGACGGGGATTGAGGTTATACTTCAGCTACATAGTTGGGTTGACGCTTTTGCAGAAAGGCAGCAACTCCTTCGCGCCCTTCGGGTGAATTGGCAGTGATGGCGATCGCCTGTCGTTCGGCAGCCAACTGCTCGGTCAACGTGCTGTAAAAGGAATCATTCATCAACCGCTTCACCTGACCCAACGCGGCGCCAGGCATCTGCGCCACCCGTGCTGCAAGCTGTTGAGTTTCCAATGCTAGTTGATCAGTAGAGACCAGCCGATGAACTAAGCCTATCTTGAGGGCTTCGCGTCCCGGAATGGGGTCATCTAACATAATGATTTCCAGAGCACGGCCTATGCCTACTAACCGAGGCAGCATAAAGGTTCCACCCGCAGGCAGCGAGAGCCCGTGAGAAGTATTTGACTGCTTGAGATAGGCAGTTTTCGCCATGACTCGCAGATCACATGCAAGTGCTAAAAACAGTCCGGCTCCTGCTGCGGGGCCGTTAATTGCTGCAATAACGGGCTTAGACATCTCACGAATGGTTTCAATGCAGTGATGCAAGATTGATGTGAGCGCCAAGAAGGAATTGCCAGGAACATCAGGATTGGCTTCATGGGCGAACTTGAGATCGCCACCGGAGCAAAAAGCGCGACCTACACCCGTTAAAACAATGGCTCGAATCAACGGATTTTGTCCCGCTTCTAATAAGGTCTAATGGAGCTGTTCGGCCATTTCTAAATCGATGGCATTCAACACACGGGGACGATTGAGCGTAATCGTCAGAATGTCTTGATGCAAATGCGTTTTGATGGGTGCAGATGTAGTTTGCTTAACGGGCTGGGAGGCAGTCTGTTGAGTGTGGGTGGATAGTCGGGAAGAGTGAGCTATAGGCGATTGCTTTTTTTGAGCTGCCCAGGCTATCCCGCCGATACATAATGCACCCACGGATAGCAATGTTGTGTGAGTGAGTTTATTCATGATTTCATTCCTTAGATTGTTGATCGAGAGTGACTTGGGTTTCGGCAGGGTCACTCCAGTTGGGGTGATACTCAGCAGAGTGATTCACAGTCTTTCCATTCAAATGAAGTCCGTTGAGTGTAAATCCATTCAAATGAAGTCCGTTAGATAGCACTTGGTTTGTTTGATATGGGCCCTTGACGATGCATACGCTGTAATAAGTGCTAGCAATCCGATGCTGAATCCGATCGGGAGAATCCGTTTGTCGGTTGCCATCATGAGTGTGTCCTCCAATTCTTTGTTTGTTTTAGCTGTGTTGGGTTGAGTTGCATTGCAGAGATATCTGACATTCTTTGATGGGTCATCAACGAGTCGTTTCGCTACGTAGTGGAGAAAAAAGTTTTGGAAACAGTCATATTCTAGATATTGATTTTTGCTGCTTCCAAAACTTTGTCATTCAATCACTAGAGAAAAAATCATTTGAACTCATTTGATTCTTGATTATTAGATTAGATATAAATCGAGAATAAATCGAGAATATTTTGGTAAATCTGGAATTTCTTCTAATACTAGTTTGTGGTTTTATTTCTCTAGAAATGCGTTGATTCTTTGA
>DBGGTD010000310.1:0-2532 GCA_051162585.1 Elainellaceae cyanobacterium | reverse complement strand
ACTCGCCGAGAAAGTTTCACGGGCTTTGAGAGGATTTTGGTTTTTGGCTTCGTAGAGTCGGTTTTGTCATCGATTAGGAGGAGATTCAGGATCGTCCTGTCGGCGATCGCCTCCATAGACAAACCTGCTCACATATCTAATAAAGTGTAAGAACGCCAATAAAAGAATCTTGATAGAATTTCTGAGTCACACTTAAAGAATTTCTTAGAATCTGCTCAATCTGATTTGTTGAACAATTTCCTCGGCGAATCCAAATAATTTTGGGTGGAAACCCTCGAATAGTGCTCAAATCGCTAAAGTCTGAATCTTTGGTGACGATTACGAAGTCATTCTGCTGGGAATATCCCCAGATGACAGAATCATCGACTTGATCCAGTCCAATCATAAATACGTGTTGCGAATCAGGATATAGATCGGCAAGCCGATTGACCAATCGAGGTGAAAGGTTGTGATCAAACAGTAGCTTCATCCTTGCACAGACAAAGTTCGTCGTTCTCGATCTGCTGCATAGCTTAGGCAAGCCAAGATATCTTCCCGTGTGAGATAGGGAAAGTCTTCTAGAATTTCGTCGTATGTCATGCCAGAAGCTAGATAAGACAGTACGTCATAAACCGTGATTCTCATCCCACGAATGCAGGGTTTGCCGCTACGTTTCCCTGGTTCAATCGTAATTATATTGCGATAATCCATAGACCCTTGCTGGTGTTGGGTTTCATTTCATTCTACCCAATCTCGTGAGGATTTTTTTTTGTTAGCCAGGTTTACGATTTCAAACAACGCGATCGCGCTTTGAGATTAAACGGTTTTATTGAGTAAAAGAGTGATTGCACTGAACAAGGGGGCGATCGCATCTAAAGTCACACCGTTCACGCGTGTTTTTGACAGGTAATATCTCCACCTAATATTTCATTTTTGAAATCTTATCGCGGTAGTTGTTTCCCGAAATAATCGGCGGATACCGAGCAGGATACTGTTCATCCGCACATCCCGCCAAGCATTCGATCGAAATGTTGTAATTGGGCTGGTGAAAGTAAGCAAACGATTGCCGTCTGCTAGTGGCTGCGATATCTGATGGAGGATTGACCACACGATGCAGCGTCGAAGTCCATCGATCGTTCGTCCATCGAGCCATCAAATCGCCAATGTTGATCACAAATGCGCCAGGGACATAGCCAACATCCATCCATTCATCGTCCCTGTTTAAAATCTGCAACCCCCCTTCAACGCGATTTTGACAGACGATGGTGAGCGTTCCGAAGTCGGTATGGGGGCTGGCTCGCAGTTGACCCGGCAGCGGAAGCTGAGGCTGTTCGGGGTAGTTGATCGAGATCAGGTGAGACCCATGTTTATCGACTTTGTTATCAAAGAAGGATTCGGGTAGGTTTAGGGCGATCGCAAATAGCCGCATCAAGTCAGCAGACAAAATCTCCATCTGCTTGAAGTATTGGTTGATGATGGATCTGAAATTGGGTGGAGACTCTGCCCACAGGTTGGGAGCAAAGAAATAGCTGGCCAACTCGGTTTGATAGTACTCATCTCCGTCTGGAATATCATCCTTTCCCATATAGAAATACTCGCGTAAATCGGGGGGTGATTCGCCGTTGAGCGTTTTGGCTAGACTCGCTGAATTGGCGATCGCCGTATAGCCGTGATAAGCAGCCCCTGGCGGCACGCTGACTTTCTGTTTTTCATCCAGCGGCAGGTCGAAAAATTGCCGAGCGATATCAAAGGCTTCATCGATGAGAGCCTGCGGGACTGAATGCCCCGTGATGCAAAAGAAGCCAATGCTTTCACACGCCTGGTTGATTTGCTCAGCAACCCGTTCCTTGTCGGTTTGACTGCCCACGTAGTAGTGACGGATGTCGATGACGGGAATGGTTGATTTCATTGCCAATCACGCTCCTACAGTAGCTACAGCGGCATGTTGGCTCGCATAGTAGCGGGCAATTTCTCCGCAGGTAGTCAGCCAAACCCCATCATGAGAGCGGATATGATCGATCAGCTGCTCTACCATCCGCACCCGTGCAGGGCGACCAATCAGCTCTGGATGCATCGTTAAGATAAACGCGCTGCCGTAGTGATACATGCCATCAAATTCTTCCGTCCAGAGTTGCAGTGCTTTTTGACAGCTTTCAATCACGCCACTTCCTAGCGGAGGGTTATACAAAAATGCGAACTGCTGCCAATCATCATTCGTCCAATGGACGGGAAGTTCCACTAAGTCTCCTGATGGCGTAGATAGGGTGTAGGGTTTGTCGTCATCCATTAATGACGAGTCGTAGAGCAAGCCGTGACGCGCCAGGATATCGGCAGAACACGGATTCACCTCCCAGAGCGGAGCGCGATAGCCGATGGGCTTAACCCCGGTAATACCTTCAAGAATGGTGCAGGTACGCACAAGGGCCGCTTCTTCTTCAACGGGGTCTAGGGTAGAAACTGGTTCGTGGAGATATCCATGCGCCCCGATTTCGTGCCCTTCATCATGAATGCGCTTGATTAAATCCGGGTACAGCTCAGCAGTATATCCTGGAA
>DBGGTD010000309.1:0-4766 GCA_051162585.1 Elainellaceae cyanobacterium | reverse complement strand
CTATGATTCGTATCGTAACTCTTGGAATTGGCGCTCTCATGCTCAGGTTAGCGATCCATTTGCGCGGATATTGGACAAAATGTTGCAGGCGACTCCGAGTCAGCGATTTCAGTCTGCGGATGACGTGTTAACAGCATTGCGTCGTCATTTGGGGAGGACATCATCATCAGGTAAACCTCGTCAGCCCACGCGTGCTCCAACTCCATCTCAAGTTCAAATGTCATCTTCAACGTCTATGCAACAATCAGTTCCGTCTTCTCCGTCAGGCGGTCGGCCCCAAGGCATGATGAAGGCATCCGGTTCTTCACAGGGCAGCGCTGGCTCACTCAATGTGTCAACATTCAAAATTGTGACGGGGGCTGCATTTACAGGCTTTGAATTTGGAATCGGAGCGATCGCCATTTTTAGTCTGTTAGGCATCACCCCGATTAGTCTGGGGGTGATGCTCGTTATTTCGCTGGGATTGATCGTGGCTCAAATTCGAGGCATCCTCGAAGGAAGCGATTTACCGATTCTAGCGGTGTTGACATTAGTAGCCGCTGTTGCATTTGAGGTGTTTGGCAACTTCTCACTCCTGTCAGCGTTGCAAGGATTGGCAAATCCATACACTGCCATTGTTTTTATAGCCGTGATGGCAGGACTGATGTTTGTGGCAATTTCTATTTTGTTTTTATTGGTGTATCGAGCTATTTCAAGCTTGATTTAGCCCAGGACTGTAGTAGAAGGCAGAAGGCAGAAGATAAATATCTGCTACTGCATTGCTTCAATCCTTCAAGTTGTCCTAACTCACACTTCACGCGTTATGTCGATACGGCTTTGAACTATTACTTTCCGCTGTAGTAGAAGGCGATTTCCTTATCTTTAAGGGGCGCAAATCCAGCATCAAGCAGCATTTGATTGAGTTCGTTTTGGGTGATGTGTTTGGCACCAATTCTTACGATGCGCGATCGCATGGTATTAGACACTCCGCTGCGCTGACGGTTGGCTTCGAGCGCCATCACGCTGTGGTAGAGCGTGAGCTTTTCGGGCGGAATCGGTGAGCCATCGAGGTCAAGCCCTTGGGCGATCGCCCCATCTACGGCATCTGCGCCTGTGGTCGATTGAGCATTTGTATTCATAAAACTCCCTTCAACTGGGCGATCGCATTGTACCAGTTGTAGGGAGCCAACGTTGACCGTAGAAGAAAACTAGTGGAGATACGGAAGTCTAACGAGAAATTGCCTCCTGGGGCGATCGCTGCCGCATCAGAAGATAGCCAGCCACTAACCAAAACACCAAGATGCCACCTGTGATTAGTAAGGTCGGGATCAAGCCTAATCGAGCAATCAACGCCGGTGCAGCCGCCGTAAAGAGCCCTCCACCCACAATAGGTTCGAAAAAGAGCTGCTTATAGGCAAAACTTTCAAACGCGCCTGAGCTGTTATCTGGATCCACCATCCGCAAAAGCAAAATTCCGGTGGCCGTTACTCCCATCGATTGCCCCATATCGCCGATGCCTTTCTCAAACCAATGATCAGGAAAGATCCGCGGAGCATAGTACATAAAGAAACAGATATTCCAAGCGATACCGGCAACGCTAAGAATAATAAAGGTCCCGAGGTTGCTGCCGATCACGGTGAGAGAGATGGATGCTAGCGCCGTAACGACCACCACATCGAGCGCCATGCCCGCAATGCTTTTCATGAGTGGCTGAATGATTAATGCACTCAACTCCAATCGTTCCATGATGAGTTGCACAACAATGCCTCCAATGAGCGCCATGGGAAACAATGGTACGTAGCTCATGACCTCAAATCCGGTTTGTCCCCATGTGAGTGATTCGATCAGGACAAGCCCTTTTTGAATCAACCAACCAATGATGACGGCGATTCCAACAAAGCCAAAGTTGAGCGATAAGGGATCGATGAGAAGCCCTCTCATCAAATGACGCCGACGGCGTTGCACGTCTTGATTTTCGGTATGGGTGAGCTCGGGAATGTCATCAGGTTGATTAACGTCTGATTGGAGGGTGCGAATATGTCGCTTTTTCCGAGCCCATTCGGCTAGTGCCGTCCCGGCAATAATCCCCGATACGATGCCAACAGTTGCCAAACCAAGAGCGAGATCGGGGCCATCAGCAAAGCCTAATTCTTGTAGCGTTTCAGCCATTCCTCCAGCGGTGCCATGCCCGCCCTCAAACCCAATTTCAATGAGTGCAGCTGAAATGGGGTTTGCTCCAAAAACCGGAATCAAAATGATGAGGGTGACGAGAATCCCAACTACGTATTGACCCCAGGCTAACGACTGACCAAAAACGACCTGTGGTGCGGCTTTGCGCCAGATATCTCGGGGTTGGGGGATCGATTCACCGAGAAACAGGGCTGCAAATACAATATTGATGAAAATACCAGGGGATTGTGACCAAGCCGCTCGAATGGGTTCGGCGAAAAGC
Organism: Elainellaceae cyanobacterium; assembly: GCA_051162585.1. Lineage (GTDB taxonomy): Bacteria > Cyanobacteriota > Cyanobacteriia > CAZCXK01 > CAZCXK01 > DBGGTD01. The sequence goes on along the minus strand of DBGGTD010000309.1, from coordinate 2,335 downwards.
CCTTGGGCGAGTAGGGCATCGTCTCCACTCAGTGAGGCGACAATCGCACCTAAGACTTGGGGACCTAATAACAGTGCGAGCGCACCTGCTACGATCGATTCTGGCAAGTAGAGTTTCTGAATCCAGCCGACTTTCTGTTTGACATATCGTCCGGCCAAAACTAGCAAAGCAATCCAGATAAATGCAAAGAAAACGTCTCTGAGGGTAAACATAATAGCGTTGTGGCAGACTCCCGATGAAGTTCGATGGTGTTTGAGCGCGACCAAACACGAATTGTTGTGTGTATATCCTCAAACGTCTTAAACCTGCCGTAGTGATGCTTACCGTTTTAATTTAAATTTGATTCATCGGATTGTAGAAAGCGGCAAAACGACGAAGCGATCGCCCGATAAAACCCTGGCGATCGCCTAAGCCTGCTTAAAGCTCGACCCGTCAATACGATAATCAACACACGATATTCAAAACTCAGAAGTCATCGAGATTTACGTCTAGATTGCTTCTAGATTCTTCTCTCCTGTACGAATTCTGACAATTTCATCGACCGGGCTGACAAAGATTTTGCCATCTCCAATTTCGCCTGTACGGGCGGCCACAATAATTTTGTCGACGACCATGTCAACCTGATCATTTTCGACAACGATTTCGACTTTCAGTTTTTGTAAAAACTCGACCGTATACTCAGAACCACGATAGCGTTCGGTTTGCCCCTTTTGACGCCCAAATCCACGTACTTCTGATACGGTCATACCAACGATGCCAGCATTGACTAGCGCGATTTTGACCTCATCCAGTTTAAATGGACGAATGATTGCTTCAACCTTCTTCATCTATTGCGCAACTCCCTTCTCTCACACTTTTGTCTGCTCAATAGTCTCACCGTTTCTATCACCGCTTGCGAGCAGTATTTTGTAGCAAGCAATACATTTGTGGCATCAATCTAGTTTGCTATGAGTTTGTGATGCCAATCTAGTTTGCTGTAAGGCTTAATACCAATTTCCAATTTTAGATTGGTGGGTGCAAGCACTGCGTGGTTTTTAGAGTTTACGTAACTCTAATTCACAAAATTGGTATGATTACCCCTGATAGTGAGAATATACGCCATTGAGGCCAAAACATACCTCCTCGGGTAGAATTGATAGAATTTTTTCCAGTTTTCCCAGGTACGTGGGCGATCGCGCCATAATGTGTTCAAAATTTTCTATGAAGAAATAAGTTCTACGCAGACTTAGAATCCCCACATCCGCTTGGGGCCAATATCGAGATGAACGATATCGGGAATATTGCTATAAATCCCAATCCCCCCCGTCCACCAGGTCATGACCGCATTGGCAAGTCGTCTGCCGCTATACCCCGACACCTCTAAATCGGCAGCCATTCCGTACAGGTGATAACTGCGAGATGCTCCCCCTACTGCCTGATTAACTGCTGGGGGGCGATACCAAGAGTTGACCCGAAACGGTCGTCCGACCTGGTCTCTAGCTTTTTGAAGCTGGCGAGCGAGAGCAATAATATTGTCGACAATTGACACATCGCTTGGAATTCTCGTGGCGTTTTTGGTGGCTTCCCCCCAGGTAAAACTTCCCCCAGGGATGATGGGCTGGTCAGTATAAAAGGTGCTCACATTACCCGGAAGCTTAAAGCTTTTGCCTGTGTAAGATGGCGGCGCAGACGATGGAGACGACTGCTGAGGCGGGTAGACAGTCGTTCCATTGCGCTCAATTTTGAGATGCCCTTTGTAGACATACCACGTGCTTAGATACTTGATGTAATCTTTCTCATATTTCAGCGCGACCTTAACGTGACCATTAAAATCTTGACCACTTGCATCTGCATACGCATACGAATGCAGCTTGAGGGTCGTTCCTTTGGGAACCCGATACACTTCATCTTGTGGGAGTGACGAGGATTGCTCAGGACGACGCTTGAAGAGCGTATCTTGAGTAATAATGAGCGTCGGAGTATTCGGGTCTTCGGGAGGATAGACCACATCGCCATCAAATTCTACATAGGCGTGCTGGTCATAGACATACCACGTGCTGAGTCCACGAATATAGTCTTGCTGATAGCGCAGCGCAAACTTGATATGACTACTGAAGTCACCGCGAGAATCGAAATGGGCATAGGAATGAAGCGTGAAGGCTTGATTTGAATCTACGCTGTAAAGTTCGTCTTGAGAAAGTTGTGACGACTGAATCGGGCTGCGCTTGAACAGAGTGTTTTGTGTAGTGCGGAGAATGGGAATGGCGACTTGGTCTTCTTTGGGATAAATAATCTCACCCCCCGCTTCAACTTGAGCATGAGCATCGTAAACAAACCAGGTGTTTAAGCCCCGAAT
>DBGGTD010000308.1:0-7497 GCA_051162585.1 Elainellaceae cyanobacterium | reverse complement strand
GCTGGCTTTGTCAGCAATGAGTAAGGGAGATGTTGTTAGTACCTCAGCACAATTAAAAACTAGATTCAAAACCCTGCGATGCCCGCGCAGCGGGCATCGCAGGGTTTTATGGGTTCTATAGTTAATTGTGACCACCGACTTATTCAATTTAATCGTTTTAACAAAAAGCCATGCCTACGACTGATGATTTTCTGATAGCCGCTCAATGGTCAGGAGGGTTGACCCTTCTCTGTGGTGCGATCGCCACATTCGGATTTATTTTTAATTGGGGAATCCGATTTCGCATGGTCGGCGTAACTGGATTCATGGGCGTATTAACGGCGGGGCTTTTTGCCTTAGGATTGGTTCCATTTACCAGAACAGTCGTTCCAGGTTCAGTTCGATTCTCGACCGTTTATGATTCTGGGGCTACTCAAGCCGTGATTGCCGTCCCTCCTGAGATTACCGAGTCTGAACTAGAGGCAACGCTCCGACAGGCGGCTAATAATTTGTTTTCTCCGGGGCGCTTAGGGCAAGGTAAACGCCAATTAACAATTCGTGCCCGAACGGTGTTGCATCCCGATGATGGGGTGTCCAATCCTCTCTACTTGGGAGACATTAAGCGATCGCTCACGGTTCGCGATGACGAAAATATGGACATTACTCTATATCCAGAGGCGATCGCCCAGCTTCCGTCTCCATCGTCGTCATCCCAAGCCCCATCAGCGCAAGCACCCCAATCGTAGCGATATGCTAGATATCTCCATCCGGTTCCATGGGCTATCAAACCTGTCCAGCCTTTCTATGATTTAGCGTCTTGCTCTGGATGGCACATACCTGTACTGTTGATGTCTAATGGTCGCCTATGAACTCGTCATCGTTGTCTTCAATGTCCGAACCTATTCATAGCTCATCATCGGTTGTGATGGCATTGGCTCCAACGCGAGTGATTCGGGGAGCCGGAATCTTGCCGTCATCAGGAGATGATATCGCTCGGCTGGGGCAGCGCCCGTTAGTGATTGGGGGCGATCGCACGCTTCATGCCGTTCAGCCTTTCTTAGACCCTGCTTTGTCCCGACTTCAAGTGCGCTCGGCGGTCTATCACCCCGATTGCAGCGAGGTAAGTCTCGCGACGCTACGAGACGTGGCGATCGCCCATGATGCTGATGTCATCATCGGGGTGGGTGGTGGAAAAGCGCTCGATACGGCCAAACTGTTAGCGCATCAGCATCAGGTTCCAGTGGTGACCGTGCCAACCTCAGCCGCGACCTGTGCCGCCTGGACTGCACTTTCCAATATCTATACCGAGGCGGGCGGGTTTCTCTACGATGTCAGTCTGACACGCTGCCCTGATCTGCTGATTTTGGACTATGACCTGGTGCAAACGGCTGCACCCCGCACTCTCATTTCTGGAATCGGAGATGCGCTGGCAAAGTGGTACGAAGCATCCGTGAGCAGTGGTCATTCTGACCAAGCACTGATCATCGCAGCCGTGCAGCAGGCGCGAGTGCTAAGAGATCTCCTGTTCCAAAAATCTGTAGAGGCAATTCGTTCTCCAGGAAGCAGCAGTTGGCGGGACGTGGTAGATGCGTCGATTCTGCTAGCAGGTGTGATTGGCGGGCTCGGTGGAGCCCAGTGTCGCACCGTTGCAGCCCATGCGATTCACAATGGGCTGACCCACCTGCCTGAGAGCCACCACGCTCTGCATGGTGAAAAAGTCGCCTACGGGATTTTGGTGCAGCTTCGGCTTGAAGAAATGATTCAAGGGAATGGGCTCGCAGCTAGCTCTCGCCAGCAGCTTCTCAAGTTTTATGGCGACATTAGTCTACCCCGAAATTTGGCTGAACTCGGACTGGCAACTATCACCATCGAAGGGTTAGAGCGAGCCGCGGAGATTGCCTGTAATCCTCAATCAGACATTCATCATCTGCCGTTTGAGGTCACGCCGACTCACCTGATGGCCGCTATGGTGTCAACGACTGCGCCCTGTCACGTGTCTCGTGCGTCTGAATTAGAGTCTTGTGCGCCATCGCTATACGTCTCGCCCACCAAAGAGGGTCAGCCATGAACCTAGACTGGATTAGCCCTGCCAAGCGCCTCAGCGCATTGCCTCCTTATGTCTTTGCTCGCCTCGATGAACTTAAGATGCGCGCACGAGAACAGGGGTTAGATTTAATTGATTTGGGCATGGGCAATCCGGATGGGCCAACGCCTCAACCGGTGGTTGAAGCAGCGACAGCAGCGCTTCAAGATCCGGCAAATCATGGATATCCGCCCTTCGAAGGGACTGCTAGCTTCCGTCAAGCCATTACGACTTGGTATCAGCGTCGCTATGATGTCGTGCTTGACCCAGACGGAGAGGCGCTTCCCCTGCTCGGGTCAAAAGAAGGGCTGACCCATTTGGCGATCGCCTATGTCGATCCGGGCGATCTGGTCTTGGTGCCCACGCCTGCCTATCCGGCTCATTTTCGAGGTCCGCTGATTGCAGGCGGCGAGATTCATCCGCTGGTGTTGAAGCCTGAACAAGACTGGCTAATTGATTTGGCAGCGATTCCAGATCGGGTAGCAGAAAGGGCCAAAATTCTATATTTCAATTACCCCAATAATCCTACGGCAGCTACTGCTCCTCGTGAATTCTTTGAGGATATTGTCGCATTTGCCCGCAAGTACGAAATTTTGCTCGTGCACGACCTGTGCTATGCAGAGCTTGCGTTTGATGGCTATCACCCCACGAGCCTACTCGAAATTCCGGGGGCAAAAGACATTGGGGTTGAATTTCACACCCTCTCAAAGACCTACAACATGGCAGGATGGCGAGTCGGCTTTGTCGTGGGTAATCGCCACATCATTCAAGGGCTGCGCACCCTTAAAACCAACTTAGACTACGGAATTTTTGCCGCATTGCAGTCGGCAGCCGAAACGGCACTCCAACTTCCAGAGGTGTATCTTCACGAGGTACAAGCTCGCTATCGAGCCCGGCGCGATTTTATGATCGAGGGGCTAGCTCGCCTCGGATGGGAGGTGCCCAAAACCTATGCCACGATGTATCTGTGGGTGCCTTGCCCCGTTGGCATGGGGTCAACTGATTTTGCCCTATCGGTGCTGCAACAAACCGGAGTGGTCGTAACGCCAGGAAATGCATTTGGGTTCGGTGGAGAAGGCTATGTGCGCGTCAGTCTCATCGCGGAATGCGATCGCCTTAATGACGCGATCGCCCGATTAGAGAGGGCTAATATTCGCTATCAGGGAGCGCTTGTTTCTTAGCGTGACTCTCACTCGATGCCCACCTGCTGGAATGACGCAGCTGCCGAATGGGCGATCGCAATATCTGGCATTGATTTGAGTGTGTCTAAAAATGCAAACACCGCCGGGGGATGCAGCGCATCTGCTAACACCGCGACCCCGTTTTTGCGGCTCAGAGGCACGGGCAATGGATAGATCTGGAGATCGGCAGGGATGGGCTCGGCTGCCATGCGAGGCAAGATAGCAGCGCCAAGCCCCTGTTGGACCATGCTGATCATCGTCGAATCTTCACTGACCTCATAGGCAATATTCAGCGTCTGATTGTGTTTGGCGAAGTGATTCCGAATCAAGACGCTACAGCTATCGTTACCGGGGGATAGAATCAACGGATATTGAGCAAAGTCTTCCCACGTTAGTTTTTTACCCTTAACCGGGGTGTTGGGGGGCAAAAACACAAAATATTCGTCCTCAAAGAGTTCCCAGGTTTCGAGTTCTGTTGTCCCGGGAAGATGAAACAGCCCGACATCTGCTTCACCGTGGCGCAGGGCTCGCTCAACCTCGTCCTGGGTTCGATATTCTCGAATCGAAACCGAAATACCTGGAAAATTGCTGCGAAACGCAGCGATGACTTTTGGCAAGATATGGGTAGCTAGACTGCGAAACGCAGCGATTCTCACCTGTCCGCCCTGAAGCCCTTTGGCAAAGCTCGCTTCCTTTTCGATGACATCCAGCGATTGCAAAATTTTCTCCGCCTGCTCAACAATGCGTTCGCCAACGGGGGTCAGCCGAGCCCCATAGCGCCCTCTAGACAGCAAAATCACGCCCAGCTCATCCTCCAACGTGGCGATCGCATGGCTGACTGCAGATTGTGACATATCAAGCTCTAGCGATGCCTTACCAAAATTATGATGCTCGGCAACTGCAATTAGCGTCCTCAATTGGGATAGCGTCAGACCGTCTCGACTTCGTCGTGCCATGGACTTATCTCCTGGACTAGCCGGTGGTTACTGTCTAGTTATGGCTCTATGGGCTCAGATTTGTGTGGTGAACCCGCGCGCCGCGCGGGTTCACCACACGTTCAGCGTCCTAACGCGAGAGCGTAAGGCTATATGTGCTCAGTTTACCGAGAACTCACCTACTCCGGTGTGTTCCACTGAGCGGTTAGCGTTAAGACCACGGCCCCCATTTCGCTGGTGAGTTGCGGAACGGGCACGATGCAAGTTTGACGATTATTCTCCCATTGCCCTGCAAACTGCTGTTCTCCAACCCTGACCCGGCAAAGGGTCGGCTCAAAATACAGCGCCGTTAGCAGCACCTTATCATCTGCATCACTGTCTGCGTCAAAAATTCGGACATCAGCTACAATTTCGTGGGTTTGCCGCAGCGGATCGAGGGTATATGGAGTGCTCAGCGTCCAGTTTGGCGCGATCCGATAGTTGATGCGCGGGATTGTGAGTGTCGGAGTCACAAGCCGCTGATTGGCAAGTTGAATAACCGCGTATAGATCGGGGCGTTGGTTGCCGGGAGGCAAATCTAGCGTCGGGCTTCCCCAAACTTCTTGAATCAAAATATCCACAGAGAGGGGTGCTCCAGTCTGAGCACCGGCAGAATGAATCAGCCAGGTGGAGAGAGTCATACCCGGTAGCAATACGAGGAGCAAGCGACGCAGCATAGGAATCTAGTTAGGAATCTAGGATAGGTAGGCTGAGAGACTATCCCTACGGCATAGGGAACTAGAGCAAATTCGTCGGATCGACATCAATCGTGAGACTGACGCCGCGAGGACAGCGCGATCGCACATTCGCTAAATCGAGCTGAGTGACTAGAGCATCGACTGGTTTTTGTATGCCCTTGATCAGCAGATGCCAACGATATCGTCGTGCTACTCGCATAATGCTAGCAGGCGCTGGCCCCAAGACCTCATATCCCGCCTGCTGAGAATCATCTGGGCGCAGGTGCTCGGCTAGACGCTCGGCAGTCTGCCGAACCGCAGTTTCATCCAGGCTGCCCAATCGGAGCAAAATCAGATGACTTGCCGGCGGATAATGAAGTGCCATACGCTGAGCCAGTTCGGCGTCAATAAATGCCTCATAGTCATTCTGACGCACCGCATGGATGACCGGATGATCGGGCGAATAGGTTTGCAAAATAACCTGTCCTGGGTCATCTCCCCGCCCAGCTCGCCCCGATACCTGGGTGAGAGTCTGAAAGGCGCGTTCGCTGGCTCGATAGTCTGCCAGATGCAAGAGCCCGTCTGCTGCGACAACGCCGACTAGGGTGACTTGAGGGAGGTCAATTCCTTTGGTCAACATCTGGGTGCCGATGAGCAAATCGGCTTCTCCATGGGCAAACCGACGTAATAGGGTGCGATGGGCTCCTTTGGTGCGAGTCGTGTCGCTATCAAACCGAATACAGCGCAGGTCGGGAAACTGGCGAGTCAGCTCCTGCATGACGCGCTGAGTGCCGCTACCAAAATGCTTGAGATAGGGAGACCCACACTCAGGACACTGATCAGGGTGCGATCGCCCATAGCCGCAGTAGTGGCACCGCAAGAGAGGATGAGAGTCTGCCTGGGTCTGGTGATAGGTGAGTGAGACGTCACAGTCGGGGCACTCTAACACATGCCCACAGCTTCGACACGAGACAAACGTGCTGTGCCCCCGTCGATGGATAAACAAGAGCCCCTGCCGTTGAGTACCTTGAAGTTGCTGCAAGGCGGCATGGAGCGATCGGCTAAAAATTGATCGATTGCCCGATTGAAATTCGTGCCGCATGTCCACAACCTCGATGGGAGGTAGCGGGCGAGATTGGATACGCTGGGGAAGGGAGAGGGAGAGACTGGGGAGAGGGGCGTAGACCTGAGAATCGGCGTGAATTTGAACCCACGTCTCCAGGGAGGGAGTAGCAGATCCTAGAATCAGCGGACACTCGTCAAGTTCGGCACGCCATTGGGCTACGGTGCGAGCGTGGTAGCAGGGGGCAGGCTGGTCTTGTTTGAAGCTATCGTCGTGTTCTTCATCTAAAACGATGAGGCCCAGATTTGGAAGGGGGGCGAAAATCGCCGAGCGGGTGCCAATCACGACCTGCGAATTCCCCTGGAGCATCAGCCGCCAAGTGTCGTATCGCTCTCCGTCGGACAACGCGCTGTGATATACCCTGACCCGAGATCCGAATCGTGCCCGAAACCGATCGGTCAGTTGGGGAGTCAAGCCAATTTCGGGAACGAGGACTAATGCCGATTCTCCCCGCTCTAGAAGGGGGGCGATCGCCTGGAGATAGACCTCGGTTTTTCCTGAGCCTGTAATCCCATGCAATAAAACCTGATGGGGCCGATTCAGGGAGGCGATCGCTTGGACAGCTTGCGATTGGGCATCTGTCAACGCCTTGGGCTGGTCAGGGGGAGGAAACGCCGAGTCATCTGACCGCAACATTTCTCGCTGCTGCACAATGACCCAGCCCTTTCGCTCAAGGGCTCGAATCACGGATGAACTGGTTCGGCAGGTTTGCAACAGCTCTTGGAGCCACATGTCTCCACCGCGTCGCTTGAGTACATCTAAAATTTCTTGCTGGCGGGGGCTGGCGGGTTCAGACTGAGGAGAATGAACAAGAATGACCGCCTGCTGCTGCTTTGGGCGAATGCTTTCAGGAGGTTCGAGGTAGCTTTCAACCCATCCTCGCTGAAGCAAATCTCTGAGTCCACGCTGCGCGCCTCGCACCTGCCGTTGTAAATACGTCCAGGTGTAGTTTCCCTGCTTTTGAGATTGCAACCGTTCGAGTAGCTGCCGCGCGGCGGGCTGTAAAAACTCTTCGCCATGGGGTGGAATAGCCTCGGGCTTAAGCCGAATCCGCCGCTGCGATCGCCCCAATAGCCCCGGCGGGAGAGCAGTTCGCACCACTTGCATGACAGGGGTGCAATAGTATTCAGCAATGCGGTGCAGCAGAGCCCAATAGCGTGGCGAAAAAAAACCTGGACTGATAATGTCTTCAACCTGCCGCACCGATTGAGGATCTAAGTCGGCGGGTAAATGCGCAACCCATCGAATGGCGATCGCCCCAACCTGCTGGTTGCCAAACGGAACGCTGAGAATGTCTCCTGGTTCTACAAAAAGATTGGACGGGCACTGATAGGTATAAAGTCCTTGGGTACCACGGCAGTCGACTAGCACTTCAATCCATCGCTGTGGAAATGTATTGGGGTAAGACTGACTAGGCTCAGCTAACGCGGCTGCGAATGGGGCGATCGCCCCATTCGCAGCCGCGTTAGCTGAGCCTAGT
>DBGGTD010000307.1:0-5836 GCA_051162585.1 Elainellaceae cyanobacterium | reverse complement strand
GTATAGCCGTACGCGCTCGCGTTAGGACGTTAAACGTGTGGTGAGTCCCCGCGCCGCGGGGCTCACCACACAAACCTGAGTCCGTAGGACTATAACGGGAAATGCTCAGAGCAATAGGTAGAGAGAATGTAATAGCTGAGATCTAAGAAGTTCTTTTAATACAGCGGATGCGATGATGCCAATCGTATGAATTCTCAAGAAGCCCTGACACTTGTCGAAACCATTCTCACTGACACGCGGTTAAATAAACTGCAACGCACGGTCTTTTGCGATGCCTGGAACGGCAAGTCGTATTTAGAAATTGCTCACTCGTCTGGCTATGAGCTGGGATATGTCAAGCAAACCGGGTCCCAATTGTGGCAATTACTCTCTGGTGTGCTTAATGAGCGAGTCACAAAGCATAATCTCCACGGGGTGCTTACACGCAAAGTAGCCAGCATTGAAACGGGCACTCCTATATCCAGCAAAATGCTTCAAGTGCGAGATATTCGTCCCTCTGATGGTTTGGATACGACGCATCAAGACCATGTCCTTGATTTGCAGCCTGATTCCCCTCATATTGACTGGGGAGATGCAGTAGAAGCCGCTGCATTTGTCGGACGAGCGGCAGAGCTTGATCGATTTGAGCAGTGGATTCGGCAGGATCGTTGCCGATTATTGGGGCTGTTTGGGATGGGAGGAATCGGCAAGACCTCTCTGTCAGTGAGATTGACGAAGCGCCTGATCGAGCCTGATGAAAGGTCGCAATATGCTCAGCAGCCTCAGGTCATTCAGCCTGATATACCGTCTCAATCTGACTTTCAAGCCTCGACGTTCAATTCGGGTTTTCGCTATGTCATCTGGCGATCGCTCCGCAATGCCCCTCCGTTGACGGCGCTCTTGACCGACTTAATTCAAGTTCTCTCAGATCAGCGAGAAACCAGTCTGCCGGATACCCTCGATGGGCAGTTACGTCGCCTTCTTCATTATCTGCGGCAGCGCCGCTGTCTGATTGTGTTAGACAATGCCGAAACGATTATGGGGCACGGAAACTGCGGTAGTGCGTATCTGCCAGGATATGACGGATATGGTCAGCTCTGGCGGTGCTTAGGAGAATCGACTCATCAAAGTGTGGCAGTGATTACCAGTCGAGAAAAGCCCAACGAGATTGCCATGATGGATGGAGAAGCCCTGCCTGTGCGATCGCACCAATTGCAGGGGCTTTCTGCCAAAGATGGGCAAGAAATCTTTCACGTCAAAGGCACCTTTTATGGCTCGGATGCTCAGTGGCAGATGCTGGTCAACCACTATGCAGGAAACCCGCTGGCGCTGAAGATCGTAGCTCCGGTGATTCAAGAGCTCTTTGACGGAGATATTGCAGGATTTCTAGACTGCTTGCAAGAAGGCACCTCCGTCTTTGGAGATATTCAAGATTTGCTCGATCAGCAGGTCAGCAGGCTGTCTGCCCTAGAACACGACCTGTTATATTGGCTGGCGATCGCCCGTCAGCCCACGTCATTATCTCAACTTCGCACCTACCTTGCCCCGCCAGAATCGCTCAGCCGCTTGATTGAGGCAATGAGCGCCCTTGAGCGTCGCTATTTGGTGGAAAAAGTCAATCTCAGCCGACCAGGGCGATCGCAACCCCATTTCACTCTGCAACCCGCTGTTATGGAATATGCCACTGAGCATTTGATTCAGCAGATGGTAGATGATCTGCATCTGTGGCTCGCCTCCCAGGTCATGCCAAATCAGAGTCACCCCAATGCATCATTTGATCACGCCCTGACCCGCCTCAACACCCATGCTCTACTGCAAGCACAAGCCAAAGACTACATTCGGGAGACGCAAATTCGTCTAATCGTGAAACCCATTGCCCAGCGGTTAGTCAACGAGTGGAGAATGGCTGTTGTCGAAGAAAGGTTTCAAACACTATTGCAAATAATACGGGAGCGATCGCCCCAACAGGGTGGATATTTAGCAGGCAATGTTATCAATGTGCTCTGTCAGCTTGGCGCTGATCTCACCGGATGGAACCTGTCTAAGCTATCTATCTGGAATGCCTATTTGCGCGACGTTACTTTGCATCACGTTAATGTTGCACAGTCAACATTTGTCCATTCGGTGTTTAAAGAAACGTTTAGCCAAGTGTTGTCGGTGGCGTTTAGCCCAGATGGAGCCTATCTTGCCACCGGAGATGTGAATCATGAAATTCATATTTGGCACGTTGCGGAAGGCAAACCATTATTGAGGTGCCGGATTGATGAAGGCTGGATCTGGTCGGTGGCATTTAGCCCAGACGGGAAGCTACTAGCAAGCAGCGCAAACCGGACGGTGAAGCTTTGGGATGTCCATACAGGACTCTGCCTGCACCCGTTTCCAGGCTATAGCGATCGCGTGTTTTCGGTCGCATTTAGCCCAGATGGGCAGTACCTTGCATCCGCCAGTGAAGACCATCTGGTGCGCGTTTGGGTTGTCAAAACTGGCGAACTTTTACACACGTTTGCCGGCCACACCGATGAAGTCCGATCCGTTGCGTTTTCTCCCGATCGCTTTCGGGGTGCGCTTGCCAGTGCCAGCTATGACGGCACGGTGCGCCTTTGGAACATCGAGCAGGGTACCTGCATACGAGTGCTGAGCGGACATCATGATTGGGTGTGGTCGGTTGCGTTTAGCCCCGATGGTCGAACCCTGGCCAGCGGTAGCAGCGATCGCACGTTAAAGCTTTGGCATGTTAAAACAGGGCGCTGCCTGCATGCGTTAGATCATCCCCAACAAATTCGAGCGGTTGCCTTTAGTCTGGATGGGCGATCGGTTGCGAGCAGCTGTGATGACGGAGTCATTCGCATCTGGGACTATCACTCTGGTGACTGCTTAAGAGTACTCACGGGGCACACAAGTTGGATTTCATCGTTAGCGATCAATCCGGATAGCCATGCATTAGCAAGCGGCAGTGAAGACCAATCTGTCAAGCTTTGGGATAGTCAATCTGGGCTTTGCCTAAAAACGTTGCAAGGCTATAGCAATGGCGTGTGGTCAGTAGCGTTTAATCATCAAGGAACCCAGTTAGCAAGTGGTAGCCAAGACCGCATGATTCGACTCTGGGATTGCCAAACGGGCGAGCTTACTCAAACCCTTCACGGACACAGCAGCTGGATCTGGTCAGTCGCCTTTAGCCCCACAGATTCTATCGTGGCAAGTGGCAGCGAAGATCGGACGATCTGTCTATGGGATCTCTCGACCGGGCACATCATTCGACAACTAGCCGGACACCGAGATGCCGTCTTGTCTATCCTGTTTTCGATGGATGGCAAAACCGTGATCAGCAGCAGCCTCGATGGGACACTGCGGCTCTGGGAAATCAGCACCGGGCAGAATTACCAAACACTCACCGGACATACCGGAGGGCTATGGTGCGCTGACATCAGCCGCAACGGGCAGATGGTTGTCACGGGGAGCCAAGACCAAACAGTTAAACTTTGGGATTTAGCAACAGGGCAGTGCATAGATACCCTGGTAGACCACCCCAGTTGGATTCGCTGTGTGGCGATTAGCCCCGATCAGCAAATATTGGTAAGCGGCGGCGCAGATGGAGTGATCAACGTGTGGCAGATTCAAAAACGATACTGCCAAAACACCATCCAGGCGCATTCGGGGCCGGTATTATCCATCGCATTTGCTCCCAACGGCGCAACCTTTATGAGTAGCAGCGCCGACGGGTCTATCAAATGCTGGAATGCAACGACATTAACCTGCTGTCACGTCTTGAATGGGCATCATCGCTGGGTGCGATCGCTCGCCTACAGCCCGGATGGAATGCTTCTTGCTAGTTCGAGCCAAGACGAAACCGTCAAGCTTTGGGCGTTTGATCATCTACTCTCAGCATCGCCGCTATCCATTCGCACGCTCAGAATTCCAAGACCCTATGAAGGCATGAACATCTGTGGCACATCCGGACTAACGCCTGCTCAGATATCTGCCCTGACGCTACTTGGCGCAGTGGATGATGTCGTTGATGGTGTATAAGGAGCTGACGCTTAAGCAATACTAGCCGCTGCCGCGTCTTTGGATACGCTGTAATGCCCGGTCTTGCCGCGATACCACTTTCTATTTTTGAGCCCGACTGACAACACATTTGACAAGCGATCGCGCGCGCTCAACCGAGCCTGCTTGGGAATATCATCCACAAAGATGGTATCAATGATGCTGGGCACTTCGACCACATCATTGGGATATTCTTCGAGTACGGTTAACACAGCTTGTGGCAAGGAGCGATCGCGAAACTCTTTGCGCACATAGGGCTGCCAGTCAGTCGATTTCTTGCTAGTGCTTTTGGATTGAGGTTTACTGCTGGCTTTTGGAGTCTTGGTAGATTGGCGATTTGACTTAGACTCAGAGCGCTGGGGTATCGTTTTATTTTGCTTTGTTTTCTGAGATTTAGGCTTGTCTGGGGCTTTCTCATCAGAGGGTGCAGGCGTCTCAGCCGGAGACTCAGCAGAAAACCCATTATTAGACGTGAGAGCCTCTAACGAAATCGATGAAGGAAGACTTTCACCCGGCGCCGCAAACATATGAATGACTGTTTGCAGGCTCTTGCGCTTTTCCTGAACTGCTTCCAGTTGAGCGGCAAGCATTGCTTCCCGAGACGCAAGTTCTGAATCAACGTCTAAGAGCTTAGATGACATTGTTTCGGTTGAAGGCTTTGCCATAGAGAAACCTCAAAATCCTTGAAATACTTCAATTAACTAATTCTAAAGAAACCATAGACTACCATACCAATAAAGTGAAAACACTTCGCAATGATTTGTATCATTCAAAATCACTGACCTGGTGGGGTTAGACACTAGTTCATTAGACCAAATTAAATAGGAGTAACATTTTTCTCACACACCATCGTACTTAACCCAAGCGCACACCGCTATAGGTTCCAATGCTATGACCATCTAGCTGAAGACATCATCAATATAGCCGTACGCTCTCGCGTTACGACGTTGAACGTGTGTAGAGCCCCCGCGGTGCGGGGGCTCTACACACAAACCTAAGTCCGTAGGGCTATAAAGCCTTCCCTGATAACGTGGGAAGGCTTGTTGTAAAAAATTCGTAAAGTTAGGCACCCTCAGTGATCTATCAGACCCTTGCAGAGTTCGGAATTAGTTGACCCGCTGCTGGATCTCTGCCCGTGGCGGCAATGCCCAACACAAAAGTGGACATAGAATCGTACACGATGCAGAGATGACCACGATGAGAGAAAGATCATTCATCAGTTCTGGTGTCATTAAACAAACCTCTTCCAAATTTGACTGAACCCAAAGAGACACACTCACAGCAAGCCATCGCCTCAACGATGAGCAGCGATGACATCCTCGTAGCGAGCGATCGCCTCAGAAAAGACACGTTGACTTAGTAACTTGACCAGCAGCAACAATACGGTGAAGAGATATCAAGGTAGTTGCTATTGCGTGCAAGATACGTCTTGAGTCGTGAAAGGATTGCTTGTAGCACCTGATCTGCCGTTGCAAATCCTTACATTTCTATTGTGTTGAATTTAACCCATCTAATCAGTCAGGAGAACTCTACCTGATGAGTCGTAGTTTCCTCATCATTTGAGGTGATAAGTAGTGCTAGTGAGCGGTTGAGTCGGTCAATTGAGCGTTGCCATCTCCCGAGAGGTTTGACGAAGCACTAACTCTTGAAGAGTTTGATCGATGGATAGGGTATATGGCACAGACGGATGAGGTTGAAGGGTAGAAAATTCGGGCATCGGTTGCCAGCATTGCCGACAAAACCATATGGTTTGATGACCGCGAATATGGCGTAAAAGTCTATCAGAGCAGCAAGGACACGTAGCCATGGGATT
>DBGGTD010000306.1:0-3882 GCA_051162585.1 Elainellaceae cyanobacterium | reverse complement strand
GTATGCGACTCAGCCTGATGGCTCATTGTTGCCACCCACCGAGATCTATTGGCGCATCCCTGAGGGTGATTTTATCGGCCCCCATGTCTACCCCACGACGCTGGGCCCCGTCGATTTAGAAACGGGCGATCGCCAGCTTAGGGTCGATTTCAGCGAACCGTCGCCAATTCGTCTATTTGTTAGAGGATCTGAGTATCGGTTTGGGCGAATTCAACTGCCTTTGCCGACTCGCTTTTCGTTCACAGAACCCAGTATCGAAGAAATTGAGCTTTTTTCAGGCATCCCTGGAAATTTACATCTGTTTGGCACGATCGGGGAAGGCAAGCTTAATCTTCTAGGCACCGATGAACAGGCTCGCGATCAGTTTAGTCGCCTGATTTATGGAGGTCGAATTAGCTTGAGCATTGGGCTGGTTGGCATTGCCATTTCATTCCCGCTCGGAATGCTCGTCGGCGGAATTTCTGGCTATTTTGGCGGTGCGACTGATGGTGTCCTGATGCGCGTTGTTGAGGTTCTGATGACCATTCCGACGATCTATTTGCTGGTTGCGCTTGCTGCGGTGCTTCCCCCCGGTTTGACCAGCTCTCAACGGTTTTTGCTGATCGTTTTGATTACGTCATTTGTGAGTTGGGCTGGGCTGGCACGGGTGATTCGAGGGCAAGTTCTCTCTATCAAGGCACGCTCATTTGTGCAAGCGTCTAAAGCCATGGGGGGTAGACCGCTCTACATCATCATTCGCCATGTGCTGCCCCAGACTGCAACCTACGTGATTATTTCTGCGACGCTGGCGATTCCGAGCTTCATTGTGGCAGAAGCCGTATTGAGCTTAATCGGTCTAGGAATTCAGCAACCTGATCCATCCTGGGGCAACATGCTCTCACTGGCAACGAATGCGTCGATTCTAGTGCTTCAGCCTTGGCTAGTATGGTCGCCTGCGGTTTTGATTGTATTGACGGTTTTATCATTTAACCTATTGGGGGATGGGCTGCGAGATGCCCTCGACCCACGCACGCTAGATCGTTAGTTGCGCAACTCAGATATCAAACTGGGCTTTGTCCGTAGTAGGGCAACACCGTCGACCAATGGGGGCGATCGCCCTGGTGCCACCGAAGCTGAGCGAGTTCGAGCAGGCTGCTGGCGATCGCTCCCAGCCCTCCTTCTAAATCAATGCGTTGGTAGGGGCGATGCCACGATTCGAGCACATGCTGCCACTGGTCTGCTCCCATAACGGTTTCAGCTTGAAGGATGGTCAGCCCATTGGGAGTGGGCGTTAGGCGATCAATCGAAGCAGAATAAATGGCTGCAAACACCTCTCCTCGCTGTGCCTTCATCGCAATCGCAATATCAGACAGGTCAGATTGAGGAGCCGACCGTATCTGATGCCACGCTGCCGTTTCTAGCGTAGAAAACGCAAATAGCGGAATGTCGAGCTGCTGCGCCAATGTTCGCGCGGTAACGACTCCCATTCGCGTGCCCGTAAAACCACCCGGCCCTTTGGCGACTGCAATGAAGGCTAAGTCTTGCCATGTTTGAGGCTGGATAAAGTCGGCAAGTTTGATATGCAGATGGGTTGAGAGCGATCGCCCCAAATCCCAGACCTGGCAGCGGCTATCTTCTGAGAAATTGCTAAGTGCTAACCCAAGCTCAGGGCTTGCGGTGTGGATTGCGAGGGCATACATCGCATGCGCTGACGAAGAATGTGTCATTCAGTCCATTTAAACACTGGATCAAATCGGAGTGGCGAGATCCATTCAATCACAGTGCTGCCTCGAACACAGTATTGCCTCGAAATTTTCAATTTGCGAGATAGCAAAACCCATTCACAGGCGATTTAGATTGCTATAAGTCGAATTTATTAATGCCATTTACGATTATTTGCAAGAAAGTTTGACGTTTTGTAACGGAATTGTTACATTAATTTACATGGAGTTACAAACGACGGTTAAAAACGTGCAGCCTTAAGCCTATTCCTGTAGCTAGCGAACTCCAATCGCCCTCGGTTCAAAACCGTGTTCTAAAACAAGGAGACTGTAGCGTGTTTGCTCCAATTGTGATGGTGTTGCAGAAGTGGATGGGTAAGCCAGAGTTTTTTAAACTGCGGGGTAAGGCGATCGCACTTCATTCACACTTTATTACCAACGTATGTAACCAGTTGAAAATTGAGCGAACTCATCGTCAAAATCTGATTCGCTTGGCTCGCAACAACGGGAAAAAGTTGGGGCTTTTAGCCTGAGTAATGTGTAGTGATTGAGCGGAACATTGAAAAAATAAGCAAAGATAAGGAGATCGATTCTCATGACTATTTTGATTGCATTATTTGTTGTTGGCTGGATCGCGGCTGCTTTGATTGGCACTCAGGTTTATTTTCGAGGCGAACAAACCAAGCCAATTCATGAACGAAATTGGCGGTCTGCATCGTTTGAGCGCGTTGCTGAAACCGTAACAGGTCAGCCAATTGATTACACCAATAGAACTCATGCGTTTGGTCAGCTTGATGCATACTCCAGCAAAACTATTCCGAATGCATAGTTGGGTTGCTTCTGAGAGGCTAGAAGACGACAACACCTATCTCCAATAGTATTGTGATACCTCTGCCCCCACTAACGTGAGGGCTTTTTTGAGTGACCGTCTTCTGAATCTTTTATATAGCGGTATGCGCTTGAGTTAAGTACGGTGGTGTGGGGTGCACCCCACACCACCGTTTCTGTACTTGACGCAATTGCACA
Source organism: Elainellaceae cyanobacterium (assembly GCA_051162585.1). Lineage (GTDB taxonomy): Bacteria > Cyanobacteriota > Cyanobacteriia > CAZCXK01 > CAZCXK01 > DBGGTD01. Next base: position 1,156 of record DBGGTD010000306.1, on the reverse strand, counting down.
TTGCTATAGCTTTACGCTCTTGCATTAGAACGTTGAACGTTTGTAGAGCCTCAGCGGCGGGGGGGCTCTACAAACCTAAGTCCTTAAAACGACATAAGACAGTTAAAGAATTGCACTAGGGAACTCTCAATCCGGAATGTTTTAAAGAATTTTCAAACAAACAAAAGCCCTTATTTTATAACCTATTCAATCTGAATCTATTTAATCCAATGTATTAACCTGATTGGACAATTCAAGAACTAGAACCTCTGTTCCCCTACATATTTGCCTCGTCGGAAAGAATGGATTTGTAGCAGAGAAAGACTCCTAACTTAAGGGCCATACCAAGCCCCAGAAAATTTCTCTCGTCATGTTGAATCCTATCCATTCGTCATCTATCACGCCGAGCAAAAAAGTTATGAAAATTCCATTTCGTCGTCACGCTGCTGCGATCGCCACTGCTGCAACCACCGTAGTTAGCAGCTTAACTGCTATGAGTCCTGCGATCGCCATCGATTTTGGTCAAAAAGAAGTCGATCAAAATAAATTTGTTGCCGTCGCAGCTCCCTATGGCAATAATGCTCACCAACTTTTGATTCTTGAGCAAATTGCTGAGAATCGTCCCTGCTGGAGAGAATTTGGATCTGAACCCGTTCAGATTGATCCACTGCTCGTTAATTTCGATTTCACAGGTATCTGTGGACGAAGCACCGACAGCAATGGCTATTCAATTCGGATGGAGGAACAAGATCTAGGTCTCCGCTATAGCCTGCGAGTCGTTCGACGGGATGGTAATCTTGTGCTCATTGGCGCATCTAGCGATCGCAGCGCTCCAGAAATTGAAATCGGTCGCGCAAGTGGCGTTGTCAATGATTTTGCCAAAATTCAGCTAAATCCAGGCTGGCGATTCGCCAAGCGCACCTATGACGGAAGAACGCTAGGCCATGTCTATCTAACCTACGACAGCTCAATCCCAGGCGTGGATACTGGTTCTGACACCGATCAAACGGTTCCTCCGGCATTTCGAGATATCGTTGGAGATGTTTATCGTAAAGAGATTGAAGATGCCGTCGATATTGGATTTATCGCAGGCTTTTACGAAGACAACCCCTTCCGTCCGCAAGTGTCTCTAACTCGCGAACAACTGGTCTCGATGGTGCTTGAAGCCCTCGACAAC
>DBGGTD010000305.1:0-3559 GCA_051162585.1 Elainellaceae cyanobacterium | reverse complement strand
GCGGCTTACATAACGGGCGCGATTCTTCCCGTCGATGGCGGCATTACTGCGGGTTGGGAGAGCTACGATTTGCCAGCCCCTGATCCGTGGTTCGCCACTCCTTAATCGTATATCTAAGCGCTTTATACCGAAGGCAGAAGTAAAGAAAGAACGATGGTTAACATGATCAAATCCAAGCCAGCCAGCATCGAAGCAATCAATGCCGCAATCCTTGAGTCTGCGTCAACCGATTTAGCACATGCCTATACCTTGCCTGCGGCAGCATATACGTCGGAGGAATACTTCGAGTATGAGATGGAAACGATTTTCAAACGGGAATGGATCTGCATCGCGCATGTTTCACAGATTCCAAAACCGGGCGACTATCTCAGTCTTGATGTCATTGGCGAGCCCGTGATAGTCGTTCGCGGCAAAGATCATTCGATCCGCGTGCTATCGCGCGTCTGCCCGCATCGCGCAATGGATATCGTGCCAAAAGGGTTTGGCTATGACGAACGGGGGAAAGCACGACTCCTCATGTGCCCCTACCATAGCTGGACATTTGATTTGTGCGGGCAGCTCAAGGGAGCGCCCGAAATGCAGAAAACCGCTGATTTTAAATTAAAAGACTTCGGCCTGGTCGAATTTAACAGCGAGATTTGGGAGGGCTTTGTTTTCATGTCCTTCAATCACGCTGCTAAGCCAGTGGCCGATCAGCTCGCCGATCTCCATCCCAAGATTGCGCCCTGGAACATGGCTGAGATGGATATCGTGGTCGAAATGGAATGGGAACTTGATGTGAACTGGAAAAACATGATCGAGAACTGGATGGAGCCATACCATCACATGGGAATCCATGTAAAGTCGCTCCAGCCGATGATGCCTGCAACAGGTTGCTGGACTGAAGACTATCATCCGCACTATACGCGAGCCCATTTGCCCTACCGGCAAAGCCTGATCGATTCGATGAAAGAATCTGAAGCCAATGGAGAACACGTGGGCACCTTTCCACCCCTTCCAAACTTGCCAGAAGAGTATAAGTATGAATGGACGGTGCATGTGGGCTATCCTGACTACCTAATGCTAACGGGGCCAAACTGTGCGCTCTGGTATCGCATGCTGCCAATCAGTACAGAAAAGATTCATCTGGTTACAACTATTCTGGTTAATAAAGATGCGCAAGCGCACCCTGATTTCGAGCAACACCTCGCGGCGGAAGCACAAGCCTTAAGAGACTTTCACACTGAAGACATCGAAGTGTGTACTGCAGTTCAGCGGGGCTTCAACTCTGTGGCGTTCCAGCATGGGCGAATGAGCTATCTAGAAAAGCCGGTTTACCAGATCCAGTGCTACCTCGCCGACCAAATCCGAGCGACGAGGACTGTGCCATCGGCTCAGGAGGTCTTGGCATGAGCGGACGGACTGTCGTTTATATCATGCCGTTGCCGCCGGGGTTGCATCCTGGGATGGATACCGTCGCGCACGGCATCGCACATGGCCTTGAGGGTGCTGATACCCACCTTCGCATTCTTCCGGCAGACTTGCGCGATCCCAACTATGCTATCGAACAGAATCAAGCCGTTGTGGCGGCGACCGAGGCAAAGGTTGACGGCATTTGCCTCTTTACGCTCGATGAGCGCGAACCAGCTCCAGCCGTTTGGCGGGCGATCGGGAAAAACATTCCGGTCGTGGCGCTCCATAAACCCGTCTTCCCCGTGACCGCAACCGTTGCCGTTCCCAACTTCTATCACGGACTATTCCTCACTCAGTTTCTGGCACGTCATGTAGACGACAATGCCCGAATCGCCATTATCGGGGGGCCTCCCATCTTAGATGATGAAGAACTGGTGGAAGGGCTGATTGACGGATCAAAGCGCTGCAAGTTTCAACTATTGAACGATCCGCATGATCCCATCTGCCGAAATGTGTCTGACGTAGCCGGTGCGGGTGCTGAGGCAGCCTGCCATGTGCTCGATACCTATGAAAATCTTGATGCGCTGATTGTCTTCAATGATGAGACACTGCTTGATGTCCTTCCCATCCTCAAAGAACGGGGACTGCTGGGGACGCTTCCAGTTGTGTCTCGCAACGGCAGTCCGGCAGCAGTTGACGCTGTTCGACGAGGCGATTCGCTAGCCACGTACGATTATGGGCTGACTGAACTCGGTATTGCAGCCGGTGAACTATTCAAAGATATCTTTCTCAATGATGCTGACCCGCAGGATGTCGTTGTTTGCCCAACCTATGGCCGCATCATTGATGAGGAGGCTGCTGAAACCTATATTCCTTGGAGTAAGAGGGCTCCAGCGATTGAGCTACTATCTGGACTGGATTAGCTGAATACCTGCTACTGCGTTACTTCAGCCATTCGGGCTGTCCTAACGCACGCTTCATTGGCTATATAGCCGTACGCGCTCGCGTTAGGACGTTAAACGTGTGGTGAGCCCCCGCGCCGCGGGGGCTCACCACACAAACCTAAGTCCGTAGGACTATATCCCTTAGTCACCGCAATACACAATCAAATCAATTTCGACATCTCCCTGCCCTGCCAATGCGATCGCTCCTATCGTGGTGCGGCTAGGGCGACGTCCTTCGCTGAAGTAAGATGAAAAGATTTCGTTTACGGCTTGATAGTCTCTGAAGTCAGTTAAGAACAAGCGCGCCATCACAACGTGATCAAACCCGGTTTGAGCGTGGTCGAGGACGAGCTTTAGATTTTCCATGACGCGCTTCGTTTGCTCGGCAGCGGAGCCTCGCTGAATCTCACCTGTCACCGGATCTTCTGCTAGCTGCCCCGTCACGAAAATGAAGTCACCCGCTCGAACCGCATGAGAGTAGGGAGCAGGGGGAGGCAACAGATTATCAGGAAGTGTAATAAATTCAAGCATGGATGATGCAACTCATGTTGTATAGCCGTACGCGCTCGCGTTAGGACGTTGAACATGTGTAGAGCCCCGCGGTGCGGGGGCCACACACAAACCTGAGCCCGTAGGGCCGTAAGCAGTTATTAAAAATCAGCTGTCATGCCTTCTCGCTCAATGGCAGCAAGTTCGGCGGTTGTAAATTCGTGCGTCGCAACTTCTCGCTCTAAATGGTGACGTAGATGGGTGCGGATGTCGTGCAATCGATAGTCATCTGGATCTCGGGGGCGATCGCCCGGGATCTCGATCACGTCCAAAATTCGACCGGGGCTACCTGAGAATAAGACCACCTGATCAGCCAGCATGATGGCTTCATCGAGGTCATGCGTCACCATGATTACGGTCGCTCGCACATGATGCCACATCGCTAACAAGTAGCGCTGCATGACGCTGCGAGTTTGATAGTCGAGCGATGAAAACGGCTCACCTAGAAGTAGAACTTGAGGATTGAGCACCAGTGCACGGGCGATCGCCACCCGCTGTTTCATGCCCCCGCTCAACTGCCGGGGGAGCTTGTTGGCATGCTCAATCAAGCCCACGTCTGCTAGCAACTTACTAGCCTGCACCCGTCGCTTTCCTGACGATACTCCTTTGGCGTGTAACCCAAAGGCAACGTTATCGCGAATCGTCATCCACTCAAACAAATTGTGATGCTGAAA
>DBGGTD010000304.1:0-10779 GCA_051162585.1 Elainellaceae cyanobacterium | reverse complement strand
ACATGAGCCTGCTAGAGTTTATGCAATTGAGGGCGCGCGAAGCTGAAGACCTGGAGCTAGAGTTTGACCGAGATGAAGCCTTGGCCGACATGATGACAAAGCTCAACGATAAGAGTCAGCTTGAGCCAATTGATGATCCCGAACAGTTGAATGGTCATCTGCGAGAATACCAGAAGCGGGGTGTTTCTTGGCTTCAGTATCTCGAAGAACTCGGCTTAAATGGCTGCCTAGCCGATGATATGGGGCTGGGAAAGACGGTGCAAGTGATTGCCCGATTGCTACAAGAGCGAGAGCAAGCTCAACATAACGGCAGCACGTCTCTCTCACCCACCTTGCTGATTGCGCCCACATCGGTAATCGGTAACTGGCATCGAGAAATTCAGAAGTTTGCGCCCCAGTTGCGATCGCACGTCCATCATGGCAGCCAACGGGTGACAGATGCCGACGCATTTAAGCAAGCATGGGAAACCTATGATGTGTTGATTACCTCATTTACCCTAGCTCGGAAAGATGCCAAACTCCTCACCAGCGTCGATTGGCATCGCGTCGTGTTAGACGAGGCGCAAAATATCAAGAATCCCAAAGCTGCCCAAACCAAAGCCATTCTCAAGCTGTCTGCTCCGCATCGGCTGGCGCTCACAGGAACGCCGGTCGAGAACCGCCTGTTGGATTTGTGGTCAATCTTCAACTTCCTCAATCCGGGGTACTTGGGCAACCAATCTCAGTTTCGCCGCAACTTTGAACTCCCCATTCAAAAGGCCAATGATCCAAGGCAGTCTACCACTCTGAAGACGCTAGTGGAGCCGTTTATTCTGCGTCGCGTTAAAACCGATCAAGCCATCATCAAAGATTTGCCTGATAAGGTTGAACAAAAGCTCTACTGCAACTTGACTAAAGAACAAGCCTCGCTATACGAAGCTACCGTCAAAGACGTGGAAGAGCAGTTAAAAAGTACCGATGAAGGCATTCAGCGCAAGGGGTTAATTTTGGCGACGCTGATGAAGTTGAAGCAAATCTGCAACCATCCTATGCAGTTCTTGCAAGATGGTAGCGAGTTTACGCCAGAGCGATCGCACAAGCTGAGTCGTTTGACAGAGATGGTAGATGAAGTGATGGATGAAGGAGAAAGCCTACTTATTTTCACACAGTTTCGCGAAATTGGCGACGCCCTAGAGAAGTATTTGCGCTATACCTGTCACTACAACACTTACTATATCCACGGCGGCACGGCTCGCTCAAAACGAGAGAACATGATTACAGAGTTTCAAGACCCCAATACAGAACCCTCAGCCTTTATCTTGTCGCTGAAGGCAGGCGGTGTCGGAATTACCTTAACCAAAGCAAATCATGTCTTTCATTTTGATCGCTGGTGGAATCCGGCAGTAGAAGACCAAGCGACCGATCGCGCCTTTCGTATCGGGCAGAAAAAAAATGTGTTTGTCCATAAATTTGTTGCCATCGGCACCCTCGAAGAAAGAATTGACGAGATGATCGAAGACAAAAAGAAATTAGCCGGGGCGATCGTCGGCTCAGATGAAGCATGGCTAACCGAGCTCGATAATGACGCGTTTAAGCAACTGATTGCGTTAAACAAGAGTGCAATTTTGGAGTAAGACTCATGGCAACCTTTACACGAACCTGGTGGGGAGAAAAGTTTCTCAATGCGATCGAAGATCTGACCGATTCTGGACGGCTCAGTCGGGGGCGTTCCTATGCTAGTGGTGGCAAAGTGAAGAGCTTTGAGATTGACGGCACGATGGTGACTGCAGAGGTAAGAGGCTCAGTTAATCCATACTTTGGGGTGTATAAAGAACCACTTTACTCTACTACGATTGAGTTTCAGCCCATTAGCTCGGCGAAATGGACAGCGGCGATCGCCTACATCGCCTCTAAAGCCAGCCTAATCTCGCGTCTGCTGCTTAATGAAATGCCAGACACGATCGAGGATGCCTTTTCCACCCTCAATCTAAATCTTCTACCAAAGCATCGCTCTGACTTTGATACCTCCTGCTCGTGCCCCGATTGGAGTAACCCATGCAAGCATGTTGCCGGTGTGTACTATTTAGTAGCAGCCGAGCTTGACCGCGACCCCTTATTACTCTTCGAATTACGGGGGCTTTCAAAACAGGCACTCCATGCAGAGCTGGCAAAAACACCCCTGGGGCAGGCACTCTCTGCCGAACTTCAGGCTGAGCAGCGTCCACCCGATACCGTATCGTCCTACTTTACTCGACCTCAACTGAGCGACATACCAAAAGAAATCGATGTACGACGATTTTGGTACGGTGAAAACCGCCTGCCCGATACGATTGAGCCATCATCTCAAGCAGTTATTCCTGGCATTCTCGTCAAAAAGCAAGGCGACTTTCCTCCCTTCTGGAATCGAGATAATTCCTTCATTGAAGTGATGGAAGAACTCTATGAACGAGTGCGAACTAAAAGCCAGGATGTAATGTGAGGAGCTTCAACTTTCATTGAGTCCTATGCTTGACCAGACTGCATTTGGTCAATTTGCTGCTGAGGGAAGGTGGTGTCTTGCTTTGGCACATCTTCACCAAAAATACGACGGCGTTGCAGCCAGTTCGCAATATCGGTAACGGACAAGATTCCTTCCAGGTTGCCGTCTTTCAACACCAACATGCGACGAGATTGAGAGTCTTGCATCTTCTCCATCACCGCTTCCATGTCTTGTTCTGGACGAACGGTAATGTGCTCAGCCGGAATCATGATATCTTTTACAGTCCGTTGGCTCCACTGGTCTCGAGGTACTTGCTTAATCTGTTTAAGGGTTACCATGCCGATGGGGTTTTCATCTTCAATGACAGGGAAAGACTGGTAGTTGCGGTTAAAGAAGTACTGATCAACAAGTTCTTGAAGATTCAAACTAGACGGAATTGTCTCGGGTTCGAGAGTCATTACATCCCGGACTCGTAAGCCTTCCAGTGTCATGCGAACAACTAAGTCTTGATAACTTGCTTCTGCCGCATTGTTTAGGAACCAACCAATGAGAACGAGCCAAAGCCCACCGATTAGATTGGGGCCAGGGCTAAATAGTTGCCAGAAGCCGAAAAAGATCAGCCCATAGCCTAAAACTCTACCACCAATCGATGCCACTCGTGTGGCAGCCTTCAAATTATTGGTGAACCTCCACACAATCGAGCGGAACAATCGTCCACCATCCAGCGGAAATCCTGGCAGTAGATTAAATACAGCTAAAAGCGTATTAATCCAAGCTAAGTAGGCGGCAACCCCTAAGACGGCCACGCCGAGTCCGGTATTTCGTCCGAGATACCAAACAAGGGCGGACACCCCGGCGAGAATCAGGCTAGTTAAAGGACCAATGCCTGCAATTTGAAATTCATCTCCGGGTGATTCAGCATCCATTCGCGTCCTCGACACGCCGCCAAACGCAAATAGGGTAATCCCTTCAACTGGAATTCCTTTAGCGCGGGCAACTACGGAATGAGAAAGCTCATGAAAGACGAGAGAAACGAAAAAGAGAATCGTTCCGGTTACACCCATGATGATGTAGGTACTTTCGGAAAGCCCTGGATAGTTTGCGGGAAACAGATTCGCGGTTAATGTCCATAGGATCAGAAAAAAGATCAACAGCCAGGACAAATCAATGCGAATCTCGAAACCCAAAATAGAGCCTAATTTAAAGCCTCGCATAATGTGCCTCTTTGATTCATCAACGAAAAAAATGTAACTATGAAGTGGGATGTGAAAGCGCGATTTAGAGTGCGATCGCACAAGGTTGCCTCAGTCATTCAACGCCTGGAGCAATCAAGCAGATCAGATACTGCAACGTGATTTTTTCTTATATTTATTTTCTCAAGTTAATTTAAGTGTAATGAAATGTTGAACGCTATGTTTCCAACAAAAGGTAGAGAAGTATAAACCATTCAAGCATCTAATGACCTACTCCTGAAGACATTAAGATATTGGGGCGATCGCCAGCGTGTCGACTCATCTCTTGTACTCTAAAGAAGCAAACAATCCCTCGCACAGCAGTCATGATTTAATCGTTCAGTGTTCTACAGCTTGATTGTCTGCTGGTTGAACTCGGTGTTTCATCTGTCATTAGTTCTATATGAATCGAGCACAGAATCACTGAATCTGCTCAACAGCGTCTAACACTCGACTCACCACGTCGTCTGGCAACGGCACATATCCAAGTTCTTCGCTATACTGCTGGCCTTCCGTCAAACACCACTGAAGTAAATCTTTGAGGGCGATCGCTTTTGCTGGGTCGTCATACTGTTTATATGCCAACATCCAGGTGTAGGTAGAAATAGGATAGGCATCTGCGCCATCCGGGTCAGGCACAAAGGCTCGCAAGTTGTCTGGAAACTGGATATTATCGAGGGCGTTAGCTGTTGATTCGACATCGGGCAACACAAACTGTCCGGCTTTGTTTTCGAGCGCAGCCATCGACATATCAAGCTGCTGTGCATAGCTATATTCCACGTAGCCAATAGCTCCTTCTGCCTGCTGAATCTGAGCGCTGACTCCAGCATTTGCCTTAACTCCGACTCCCGCTGTCCACTGCACGCTCAGTCCCGCTCCGATTTGCTCCTCCCAACTGGGGTTTATTTCGCTCAAATGTCGAGTCACTGCTGCCGTGGTGCCGCTTCCATCAGAGCGATGCACTAAAATGATAGGCAAATCGGGCAACGATACTTCTGGGTTTGCGTCTGCAAGTTGAGGATCATTCCAGGTGGTGATCTTGCCTAAAAAAATATCGGGGTACACGCTGCGAGGAAGTTGTAATCCGCTGTCAATGCCCGGTAAATTGTAGGCGATCGCCACACTGCCTGCGGTCATTGGCACCATGACAATGCTGTCGTCGGCTTGATTGATATGTTCATCGGTCAGGGCGACATCGCTTGCACCAAAGTCAATTGTCTCGGATATCATTTGCTGAATGCCAACCTGACTCCCTGTGGGCTGATAGTTGATCTGTACGTTGGGGTGTAGGGTGTTATATTCGCTAAACCAGTGCTGGTAGATAAAGAAGGGAAAGCTTGCGCCTGTGCCATTGAGATAAACTGGAGCCTCATTGGCTGGTGATGACGCCGGGGATGATGCAGATTCTGACTGGGGTTGCGGTTGACAGGCCACGACCCAGAGCAGTACACCGGCAAATAATGGTAAAAAGGTTCGCAGCAGATGACGTCGATTCATCATGGAATTATTACACCAACTTATTTTATAGTCCTACGGACTTAGGTTTATGTGGTGAGCCCCCGCCGCGCGGGGGGCCACCACACGTTTAACGTCCTAACGCGAGAGCGTAAGGCTATATCGATGGCGATCGCCTATCCTGGCAAACACGTTTCTATCACAATCATTCACGATCATCATTCAAGCCTCTATTCAACTACTATTTGAGCACTAATCAAGCACTGCACAGCGTCTTGCCAAGCTTTTGTTCGCATGTCGCTTTCTCTGATGGCTCTAGGTCTTCCCAGTCCACGTCTCGCCGCATCACCATGCCATTGTGCCCTGTCAAAAAACGGGGAAGCTGTTCATATTTGATTTGCTGAAGCGTTTGGACGTCGTAGGTCGTATAGGTGGTGAGTTCGGGCGAATCAAAGTCGATATCGAGGACGGTGAGCGCTTTCCACGGTGGGAGATTGCTGTCAATCAACGGACGCGGCCCTGACCCCAAAATCCCCATATGCAGCAGTTGCAAGTCACCCTTGTGCGCCGGATAGTAGGCATGATGGTGACCGCTGATATAGGTATGAACGTCATAGCGTTCGAGCATTTCTCGCAACTGGTCGGCGTTGTCCATCACCTCGGCGGGTTCGTTGCGCCCGATGGCAACCGCATACAGAGGAAGATGCCCCAAGAGCACTCGCATTTTAGCTTGCTGAGCTTCGTCACTCGCTAGCGTTTTCTCAACCCACGCGAGCTTTTCATCCGGGATGTGGTGAGACGAACCATCCCACGCGAGAAAAAAGATGTCGTCAAACTCAAAGGTGTAATAGAAAGGAAACTCGTCGCGATCGATAAACTGAATGCCAGGGTCATGCTTCGGATCATCCCAATATTCATACGCTAGATCTCGCTCGCTCTTAAATAGAAAGGAGCCATTCACGCCGAGTGCGCTAGAGGCATCATGATTGCCAATCGTAAACCCGTAGGGCAATCCCATATCCCGCAGCGGAGCGGCAACGTGCTCATCAAAGCCTGCCCACATTGCCCGCACTTGCTCAGGAGGCAGCGTCAGGTCTTGTCCTGCTACCATGTCACCACTGCATACCACCATATCGGGCTGCCAAAAAGGGATAAGCTGCATGGCTTTATCCACTTCGGGGTCATAATCGGTTGACCCATACGACGCATTCAAGTCGCTGATGACTAGCAGCCGCACATCACCCCGAGGCGGATTATACAGCCCCCCTGTTCCCATGCTGTCAATGATGGCTTGGGTTTCAGGGGGTAATGGTTTTGTAGGTTCAGGAGATTCAGCGATCGCCTCGCTTTCTGATTCGGTCGTCTGAGGAGAGGACGAAACGTGTGGGGTGGGTCGTGAGCAGGCAATGCCTAGACTCATTAACACTCCAACGATGAATAAACAAACAAATCGCCACCAGCGCATCGTATCTCAAAGCCTCACGAAAAACCACACCCATAACCATACCTGATTCACTCTTCAATGATCAGATTTGATGGCTGGCGATGATGATGTTGCGGATTACCAACAGCTCCACGACTCTTCACACGCAAAAATCCTGCGGGCGTTCCGTGCGATCGCTTTAGGGTAGCCGTGGAAGGCACTACCGAACGGAGAAAGCTTCGCTAAAGCGTCGGGTGACGGGTTCTACGAGAAACGTCAAGACTGACTTCTGACGGGTCACGATTTCTCCAGTTGCCGCCATACCTGGAACAAGCGGCACATCTTGCCCTCGCACATTGACCGATGTTTGGTGGAGTTCAATCTGTGTTGAAAACACTGGGCCTAGCTCCTGATCGATGACAGAATTTGGGCTGATTCGCATCACAGTGCCCTCGATGATGCCAAATTCTTGAAACGGGAACGTCGCAATTTTAACTTTGGCACGCATCCCTTCGGAGATAAACCCAATGTCACGGTTGAGCACCTTAACTTCAAGCATCAGATTTTCCGAATCGGGCAAGATAGATAGCAACTCTTCTCCTGGCTCAATCGTGCTTTCGGCTAGAGTCGCTTGAATGTTATAGATTCGTCCCGCAATTGGGGCGCGAATCGTCGCATCTTGAGCTTTGATAGACGCTTCAGCCAGTTGTCCTTCTAAATTTGCCAGTTCTTCCCGGCGTTGGCTGAGTTGAGTTAAGACCTCCGCTTGCCGCTCAGATTGGAGGCGATCGCGCTGTTGAATGGCTGATTGATACGCTTGTTCAGCTTGTTGCACTGCCTGGCGCTGTGCTTCAATTTCACTTTCTAAAGACGACACTCGATCTTGGGCTTCGGTGAGGCGATCGCGGGCTTCTAAATAATCAAATCGAGGAATTGCTCCGTCCACCAAATCCCGCAGGCTCGCTTCCCGATCTTGGGCATTTTCTAAAATTTTCTGCGCGTTAGGTAAACTGCCTTGGAGTCGATTGAGCTGGGCTCTAGCTTCGGCAACTCCTGCTGACAAACGATTTGCCTCTGACCCGGCGGCGGCCTGACGGGTATCAAATTCTTGGAGACGAGCTGCTAGGAGCTGGTCCTGCAAAGTCGTTCCTGTGGTTGTCGAGCCTGAGCGCTCTGCCTCTAGCCGAGCAATGTCTTGACGGATCAGCTCAGCAGACTGTTGGAGACGGTTGACTTCAGCTTCAGATAGGGTGCCGTCTTGCTCGATGAGAATGTCGCCTGCCTCGACACGATCTCCTTCTTCAACTTGGATATTGCTAACCACGCCGCCGTTGAGTGCTCGTACCGGACGCACCTGGCTCGACGGAATGACTGATCCATTGGCGATCGCCACCTCGTCAACTTTACTAAAATGTGCCCAGCTAATCGTGCCAAACACCAAAAGGCTAAGGCTTCCTGCTAGTAAACGAGTGTAGAGGGAAGGCAATTCTCGAACCGCTTTCCCCAGCTCGTATGACAAATAATCGTCGGGATTAACAAACTGTTGACGGGTTTGGCGAGCTTGAGCCGGAGCAGAATTTTGAGACGTTTGCATGGGTTTAGAGCGCAAGCAACAGAGGGGCGATAATGATGCAGGATGATAGATCTGTAGCCCTACTTTGAAGAATTGATATTACAGGGGTAAACGAATCATCTCCCTATTTGCATTGTGCCCAGCTTTTCTATGATTTGTGTGCCTGCTTAGAAATTGGATACAGCGGTATGCACAAAAATGGTAGCTATTCGACCACATAATCTTGCAGCGCCTTGACATCCAATGGACCAGACTGAAGCGACCGAATTGCCGCCGCTGTTGCCTTAGCCCCAGCAATCGTCGTGATCGTCGGAATTTTGTAAGCCAACGCTGTTCGACGAATGGAGCGATCGTCAACTTGCGCGCGTTGCCCTAGGGGAGTGTTGATAACTAGCTGAATCTGGCGATTTTTCATAGAGTCGACCACATGAGGACGACCTTCATGGACTTTGAGCATTAAATCGACATCCAGCCCTTGCTCCATCAAAGCTTGCTGAGTACCAGATGTCGCAACCACCTGAAATCCGAGGTTGATTAAATCCTTCACGACCGGCACTACGGCACTTTTCTCGCGGTCGTTCATAGAGACAAACACGGTGCCGTTGAGGGGCAATCGCTGCCCCGCTCCCAATTCAGCTTTAGCAAAGGCTTTTCCAAAATCGGTGTCGATGCCCATGACTTCCCCGGTAGAGCGCATTTCAGGACCCAAAATCGTATCGGTTCCAGGAAATTTTTCGAATGGCAAGACGGCTTCTTTTACGGAAATGTGTTGCGGAATGACTTCGTTTGTAAAGCCAAGAGACTCCAGCGTTGCACCAGACATGACGCGCACCGCCATTTTTGCCAGAGGAACGCCAGTTGCCTTCGAAACAAACGGCACTGTTCTGGAGGCTCGCGGGTTAGCTTCGAGAATATAAACCTGCTCACCCTGAACCGCATACTGGATATTCATCAAGCCCACGACTTTAAGAGCTTGCGCCAGCTTCACCGTCCAAGTGCGAATCGTCTCTAGTGCAGTTTGAGAGAGAGAAATAGTTGGAATCGAGCAGGCAGAATCTCCTGAATGAATTCCGGCTTGCTCGATATGCTCCATAATGCCGCCGATGACAACTGTCCCCGTATGGTCGGCGATCGCATCGACATCCACCTCAACGGCATCTTCTAAAAACCCGTCAATCAAAATAGGGTGTTCGGGCTCCACCTGAACTGCATAGGTCATGTAGCGCTCTAACTCTTGGTCAGAGTAGACGATTTCCATCGCCCGCCCGCCTAGCACGTAGCTCGGACGCACTACCACCGGATAGCTAATTTGACGAGCGATTTGAAGCGCCCCCTCATAGCTGCGGGCAATGCCGTTGGGAGGCTGCTGAATGCCCAGGTTGCGTAAGATTTTCTCAAATCGCTCTCGATCTTCGGCAGTGTCAATAGAGTCGGGAGACGTACCCCAAATTTGGGACACTGGGATGTCCTGTGTTGAGCTATCTTTGCGCTCTGACTCAGCGACGCCTTCTAAATATTGCTGTAGCGGAACGGCCAATTTTAGAGGGGTTTGCCCGCCAAACTGGATGATGATTCCTTGGGGATATTCGACCTCCAAAATATTGAGTACATCCTCTTGGGTGAGCGGCTCAAAATAGAGGCGATCGCTCGTGTCATAGTCTGTTGAAACGGTTTCAGGATTAGAGTTGACCATGATGGTTTCAAATCCATCGTGCCGAAGCGCATAGGAGGCGTGACAACAGCAATAGTCAAACTCAATTCCTTGCCCAATACGATTCGGGCCTCCGCCCAAAATCATCACCTTGGGCTTGCCCGATATCAGCACTTCTGACTCAACCTGTGGAGATTGCTCCTCCCCGTCGTTGATGACAAACGATTCTGATTCGTAGGTCGAATAATAGTAAGGCGTGAGCGCTTCAAACTCTGCAGCGCAGGTATCAACCGTCTTGTAAACGGGCAATACCCCAAGCTGTTTTCGGTAGGTACGCGCGTTCGTCTCGGTGGTTTTTGTGGCGTAGGCAATCTGGCGATCGCTAAACCCCTGTTGCTTGATCGCATAGAGCTGTTCGCGCGTGATATCGCTCAGCTTAGACCGCTTGAGAAATTTCTCGGTTTCTAATAGATCTTTCATTTTGTCGAGAAACCACGGGTCAATGGCAGTAAGCTCATACACTTCTTCGACCGCCATCCCCATCTGAAACGCGTGGCGAACTGTGAAGATGCGCTCAGGATTGGGGGTTCTCAGACCCGATCGAATCTGCGATAAGCTAGGCAGTTTTTCAGGCCCATCACATCCCCATCCATATCGTCCTGTTTCGAGCGATCGCAATGCCTTTTGAAACGACTCCTGAAAGGTGCGACCAATCGCCATTGCTTCACCCACAGACTTCATTTGCGTCGTCAAATTGGGCGTTGCACCCGGAAATTTCTCAAACGCAAAGCGGGGCACCTTCGTGACCACATAGTCGATGGTTGGCTCAAAGCTCGCAGGCGTTTTTTTCGTAATATCGTTGGGAATCTCATCTAAGGTATAGCCCACGGCTAATTTTGCCGCAAATTTAGCAATCGGGAAGCCCGTTGCTTTTGAGGCCAGGGCAGAACTCCGAGACACGCGCGGGTTCATCTCGATGACGATTAG
>DBGGTD010000303.1:0-4368 GCA_051162585.1 Elainellaceae cyanobacterium | reverse complement strand
AAATCCAAAATTATCAATCTTCCACCGGGCTTCAAAGCAGCTCTGAGATTGGGTAATAAGCTTTCAACTGGCAAATGATGGAGTGTAGCGATAGACACGATCGCATCAAATTGCTCGGCTGTTGGCTTCCACCGCGTGACATCAGTAACTTGAAAATCAATATTGGAGAACTGGCTTGATCGCTGCTTAGCAACCTCAATCATATTGGGAGATAAGTCGATTGCAACAACCATTTCAAAACGTTTCGATAGAAGACGTGAAAATTCACCTGTTCCACAACCAATATCGAGGACAGCTTGGCGTTGAACTGGCAACTGCTTGAGCAGGAAGCTGTGATAGTGATTATTGTGATCCCATCCCTCCTGGTCATGTAAAGCAATGCGATCGAAATCATTCCGTATCTTCTGCTTCAGTCTCTCATTCATACCGATTCATGATTCGACAGCTCAACACTGAATTATTCCTCCACTGACAACCTCAAGGTAACTCAACTTTGAACACTGACAGATAAGCTTCAAGAACCGCCCCCACCGAGAGCTTGCGGCATAACAACTTATTATACAGACACTTTCTGTATAATATTCTTGAATCCAAACCCGTCGAAAGCCTTTCCAAGAGGCATTTTCAATGAGATCACGAGTCATTAGATTATGGAATGTTATGCAGATTAGAGCACGCCTCATTGGAATTTCAACGCTATCTACTTTGAAGTGGTCTAATTACTGAGGAGAGTTTGCACCAACTACCTTCGCCCCTTTCAGATAGTTGATAGTGGTTTGTTTAACGGGCATACGGGATGTGAGGGGGCGATCGCGCAGCGCGGCGTTGTCCTGAACAATAGCAGTATGGGTATCGCTTAAATTAATAGAACTAAAGTAGTCTAACAGTGAAGTGCAGCGGCGGTAGACAACCTCGAACTTAGCATCAGTAGCTTTCGACCGTATTTGGGTTTTGGCGAAGAATACCTCGAACAATTTGATTATTGAAATTTTCATCAGCCAGGAATCGAGCCATCTAGGTTACCTGGATTGACTGCGTCGAGCAATCAAACGATCGCGTATTCCAATAGGGTTAAAGCGTTGTTCAGCCTCTTGCCGAATCAAATTTGCCTGCTGTTGACGTTCTGCAAGGTAGGTATGCACCTCATCCCGATGTCTAAGGTAGTAACCGATAACTAGGTAAATATCTGGCAGTTGTAGCGATGGATACTGCTCTGCTATTTCCTCCGGTGTGCATCCTTCAAGAAAAGCTGTCACAACTGTATCTAGGGTGACACGAGTGTTAGCAACTCTGACAACACCATGAGGATCAGTCTCGATTGGTGTGGGTTCGACGGCAATGGATAAAGTCATGGGCTTTGTCAGGTCTATATGAAGAGATCCTATCTTAATGAGGTTTGCTCAAGCAGGGTTGGGGGGTGAAGTAGTGCGATGCCGTGGCTTTGACACAAATGGTGGGCAAGCCCAAGAATTTGCACCTAGTCGGAGACGCCTGAAAGATTGTTGCCCACCCCTACCGCATCGAGCGATGTTTGGCTTGCCTGTAGCCAAAATTCAGCCTCATCGTCAGGTAAAACTGTTACCAGCACCCTCACCCCTTCCGGTAGTTCTGCTGACTCTAATAGCTCAATTTTTCCTTGCCGAACCGTAGCCCAAAGCGTTCTTAGCATATCTGTTGCATGAAACCACACCTTGATTTTATGCCGTAATTGCTGTTTGTACATTCGGTTTTGCCGTCTCGAAGAGAATCGCCTCACTGCCACCTCCAAGGCAATGCCATACACCGTTACGGTAGATTAATCTTCAACACTAACAGATAACTTCGCTGCACCGTCATCGTGCGATCGCCCCATACCTACGAATCTCAACAGGAGGGGCGATCGCGCCTTTTTGCGAGTTTGGGTTGCGGAGGTATCTTGCCCATTATGAACGACGAGGGCGATCGCAATGTTGGGGAACGCCGCGAGTTTCTATTTTGAACTCCGCCGATGGGGTTCTGATATGCGTCGATGGAGTTATTTATAGAAACGACGGAGTCGATTATAGAAACGACGGAGTTATTTATAGAAACGGCAAGAAATTTTGGGCGTCGATGGAGTCATTTATAGAAATGACGGGGTTCAAAATAGCAACGACGGGGTCGATTATAGAAATGACGGAGCAATAAACCCCGTGGGGGTAGCGTAGGGGCAACGTAGGGGCAACGTAGGGGCAGGTTTAGGCAATACGTTGATCACACAGCAAGACGATGCTATCAAAACCTGCCCCTACGCCCCTAACGCCCCTACGCGTCGGGATTAATTCCCATTCCCGCAAACCGCTATGGCATTCCGAAATGATAATGATGATAGGGGCGATCGCCTTCATCCTAAGGACTTTAACCATCGTGATGTTTACTCGCTTATACGAAACATCATGATAGTCCTGTAATCATCTGTGGATTCAAAATGAGGCATCATACAGCAGCCTAACGGCTCAAATCAGCGGCGGCAGATAACCTTGAACTAAGCACCAGCAACTCTCAACCGTCCGCTGCATTTGAATTGTTAGCCCTCTCAAACCGTAAAGAGCGTTCCCGGGTCGCTAGCCAACGTTCAAAAGACTCATGACTCTCTCCACTTTGTCTACCTGCTAACAGACCTTCAATACCAATATGTTCATCCAAATCAAACCATTCAATTGCATAACCATCCCCTAAAAGTTGCCAATTCTGCCGTTCCTCTTGAGAAGCGTGCAGTAAACGGGGATACCAATGTAGAGGAACAATTAAACTTCGTCCATCAACCAAATCTACAATTAATTTCTCATCTGTTACTCTGACTTGTGCCGCAAGGGGTTCTGTTTCAAGCGTCAAAGTAGTCATGCCAAGCCTCCAACAATGTTTGTTCGTGTTCCTCCACAAGCCGAGCAATATCATTTAGTTCGTGGTCTTTGAACCCCCGATTCTTGGCTAAAGAGACAGGACTCAGCCAAAACTTTACCAACTGCCGATCGCGCTTAACATGAATATGAGCAGGTTCACCTCTATCGGAGCTGAAAAAGATGAAACTGTAGGGACCAACCTGAAGAACCGTAGGCATTGGCGAAGATACTGCTGATCTATTCCCAGTTTAACCTGCCACTACATTTAGAGATTTAGTAGTGTATAAATTAAGTTCGGCTACATTCAAGCACCTCATTGTCTGGATTGATTTGCTGATAGTGTCGCGTGAACTTCTGACGAGATGTCTGGATGGAGAACTGCCAGTTAATTTTGATGCGGTGCTCATGGCGTTCTGTCACCAACGCTAAGACCTGTCGTTCCAATTCTGCCATCGTGGGAATCCGCTGATGCAAACAGCCTCGCGCGAGCGCCGAAAACTCAATTTCTATCATGTTGAGCCAACTTGCTGATTTGGGCGTGTAGTAAAACTCAAAGCGCTGAGCTAGTGCAAAGGCTTCTTCAGCAGTCAGGTGTTCATAAAAGGAACTGGCATTGTGAGTATTGAGGTTATCCTGCACCAGTCGAATCTTGCAGGCCTCCGGATACTGCTGAGCTAGCGCTTGACAAAACAGGGTATATTCCCGTTTGGTACGTTGTGGATGCACCTGAGCCAAGCGTTTCCCGCTCAAGGGTTCAATGGCTGCTAACAGGGCACAAGAGCCCAGTTTTTCATAGGCATAGTGCTCCTTGCGCAGGTGTCCGCTCTGCAACGCCATGGAGTCCACGACGTCTCCGATGAGAAAGCAGGGTCGTTCATCAAAGCAGACCACCGGATAGTCAGGGTCATAGGCTAGAGCATATAGCCACAACACCTGCTCCATCTGAGCAATAAATCGACTATCCAGTTGACCGATGCACCAGGTCCTCTTCAGATGCGGCTTCAACTCGTTTTTTTGAGAATCTCTCCGACCTGGGTGTGACAAATGTGCTCACAGTAATTGAGTTCAACCGCTTTGTCGGCTAGTAAACGCAGATTCCAGCGCTCGTGACCGACCGGTGGCTCACTACACGCTAACGCGGTGACCTTCGCCCGTTGCTCACCATCAATCTCTATCGGTCGACCTGACCTTGCTTTGTCATGCAACATCTGCAAGCCCTCTTGGCCATAGCGTTTGGCCCACTTGCTGACGGTACTCCTGGACACCTCTAAGGTGTCGGTAATCGCCCTGATAGTTTTGCCGCGATCTAGCTCCAGCAATGCGGTGGCTCGTTTGAATTGCTTGGCACCCATCTGCCCCTTGCGAAGCAGGGCTTCAAGATATGTTCGGTCGTTTTGGCTTAATGCTAACGGTTCTCTTGGCATCGGGTGTCTCCAGACTGCTAACTACAGTTTACGAGCCATTTGTTTTCGTGATAAATGTTGATGAACTTAACTTACAGAGTACT
>DBGGTD010000302.1:0-4966 GCA_051162585.1 Elainellaceae cyanobacterium | reverse complement strand
CGGCCAGCTCCGTTCGTCGTGATTATCAACATCAGCTTCATCAGCGAACGGATGAGCTAAACCGTCAACACGCGGATCAAATTCAAGCGCTCAAGCGCGACTACGAATCTCGACTCCAAGATGCGAACCCTGCTCCGACTGCTCCAACTCCTTCAACTAGTGCCTCTCCCCCGGAGGAGACCCCACAATATCGTCCCTGGGCGGCCCCGGTTCAACCGAGCTCTTCCATATCTTCCCAGAATGCTCGCGATACTATTGCCAGAATTGGTGAGTCCCAGCGAGTGTCTGATGTTGGTGAATTGTCTAAATTTGTGAATCATCCAAGTAGCGAAATTAGAGCGCAGGTCGCATCTACGATGGGCAAAATAGCAGACTCTAATCGAGGTAATTCGGCGGTTCAGAAAGCCATCCCAGCTCTAGGCAAGCTTAGCCAAGATCCAAACTCGTCTGTGCGCCAAATAGCCATCGAATCGTTAGGCAACATTCCATCTGCCAAGGTGATTCCATTTATCCGACAAGCACTTCGTGATTCAGACATCATCGTGGTCAAAGCAGCGAACACAGAAATCAGCAAGTACAAGTTTTATTCATCCAAATTGCAGTCTAAAAAGGGCGCTAAGAAAAAATCCTTCAAATCTACCAACCGCTAGTCTTCAAGGAAAGCATTGTAATGGTATCAGTCAATCCGGTGCAGCCCAAGGTCATTATTCACGGTGGTGCAGGAAGTTCATTGAAAGGCAAAGGTGGAGCCGATGCCGTGCGACACTCTCTCTACAAAATTGTGGACGACATCTACTCGCGCCTGCTTCAAGGGGATTCTGCAAACGATGCAGTGGTTCGAGGGTGTCAATTGCTTGAAGACGAACCCCGCTTTAATGCCGGTACAGGTTCGGTGCTGCAATCAGATGGGCAGATTCGCATGAGTGCGTCCTTAATGGATGGTGCGGCACAGCGATTTAGCGGAGTTATTAACGTGTCCCGCGTCAAAAACCCGATCACTCTAGCTCACTTTCTTCAAGACTCTCCCGATCGGGTGCTGTCAGATTATGGCGCTGCCACTCTGCTCAGAGAACTCGGAATCCCAGTTCATGACCCCTTAACAGAACTCCGTCTCCATGAATGGATTCAAGAGCGGGCGGGAAATTTTCAACGAACGATGGCGGGCGTAGTTGCCGAAAAGGAATTGGTTACGGATTCTAACGCCGGACGCGGAACAATTGGAGTGGTCATACGTGACCAACAGGGCAATATATCAGCAGGCACCTCAACCGGCGGCAAAGGCTTCGAGCGAATTGGGCGGGTGAGCGATTCTGCGATGCCTGCCGGGAATTATGCTAACTCGCTTGCAGGCGTCAGCTGTACTGGCATTGGCGAAGACATTATTGATGAGTGTTTAGCAGCCCGAATTGTCATTCGTACCACAGACGGCCTGCCCTTTCATGCGGCATTTGAGCGGTCATTCAAAGAAGCAAACGAACATCATCGCGACCTGGGAGCCATTGGAATTGACCGCACTGGGGCGATCGCCTGGGGTAAAACCAGCGACGTACTGCTGGCAGCCTATCACGATGGCATTGAGCGGGGCGACACGCTCGACTCAGACATAGGCATGCAAACAGCCTATCGCCCATAAGTACCTCGGCACAATTAAAAACCCATAAAACCCTGCGCTGCCCGCGCAGGGTTTTATGGGTTGTATAGTTATAGCCTTACGCTCTCGCGTTAGGACGTTAAACGTGAGGTGAGCCCCCGCGCCGCGGGGGCTCACCTCACAAACCTAAGTCCGTAGGACTATAATTGTGACCACCGACTTAGCATCAGATTAGGAGTTTGGGTCTGACGTAGACGGATTGTGTGGAGAGGATGATTCAGCAGATGATCGGAGCCGCCATCCAGGTTTAACAACTTGGTGAGCACGAGCCACAACTAGGCAATCATTAGGCACATCGTTGGTGACTGTCGAGCCTGCGGCAACCGTGACATCTGCTCCGAGCGTCAGCGGCGCAACCAATACACTATTAGACCCAGTCTTGGTGCGATCGCCAATGTGGGTGGGGTGTTTTTTCACTCCATCATAATTTGCGGTAATTGTCCCAGCGCCGATGTTGACGCGATCGCCCAAGGTTGCATCCCCTAAATATGACAAGTGTGCAGCATTCGTGCGATCGCCCACTGTCGAATTCTTTAGCTCAACAAAATTACCAACTCGACATCCCTCCCCTAGCTGCACATGCCCCCGAAGATGGGCATACGGGCCAATTCGCGAGTTCGTCTTTACTGTGCTATCGCTCAACACTGAATATAAAACCGTTACGTTCTCGCCTAAGTGGCTATTCTCAACTAAACTCCCTGGCCCGATCCGGCATCCAGACTGAATAACGGTCTGCCCCCGGAGATGTGTTTGAGGTTCGATAATGACATCCGATTCAATCTGGACCGTATCATCGATTGTGATGCTTTCGGGGTCAATCAAGGTCACTCCAGCCGCCATCCAAAAATCTTTAATGCGTTGTTGTAGAATGGTGTGTGCCGCAGCAAGCTGTTTGCGGTCATTAATGCCCAAAATTTCGCGATGATCATCCACATCGACTGCCATAACAGGGCGCATCAGAGAAATAGCATCGGTTAGATAATATTCACCTTGGTCATTGTTGGTGCCGAGCTGGGGTAGCACCCGCTTCAAATCTGACCATCGAAAACAGTACACGCCTGCATTAATGCGACGGGTTTCTTTCTGAGCGGCTGTGCAATCTCGATCTTCAACAATTTGCGTGACGACGTTTTGCCCCTCACACAACACGCGACCATATCCGCGCGGATCAGGCATTTGAGCCGTTAACAAGGTTGCTGCATTTTGGTGCTCTCGATGGGTTGCTAACAATTGGCTCAACGTACTAGGTCGCAACAGCGGTACGTCTCCATTCAAGATCAGCACATCCCCTTCAAAATCTTGCAAAGACGGAATGATTTGCTGTGCAGCGTGTCCTGTCCCCAACTGCTCGGTTTGCACTACAAATTCTAGACTCGACTGCGAAGATGTGGCGTCTGCATAAGATTTCAGTGACTCTTTGACTAATTCGCTTTCATATCCCACAATCACAATGCGTCGAGTCGGTTGTATCTCAGATAGACTCTCTAATACCCGCTCAACGAGCGATCGCCCCCCCAAGGAATGTAAAACTTTTGGCAAGCGAGATTTCATTCGAGTCCCACGCCCTGCCGCAAGAATTGCTACTGCTACCATGCTCATCAACCAGAAATGCGTCCGAACGGAGTATACCGGACATTATGCATTTTGAGGAAACCCTTAACGGAGTTATTTTAGATAACCTCAAAGAACCAATCCCTTGACCATATTGCCTATAATCCTTCCGTCCACAAGACATCGAACTTAAGCAACCTGCGACGAAAGCTTGGCCACAGTCCTCGACACGTCAAGCCCATCTCCAGAAATTTCTGTTTCATGTATAAATCTTGCGAATTTTGTCATCAGGTCTGGATTTCGCCATCCCTTGGCCGCTTCTTCCGACATGATCGTTAACGACTCTGTGGGTGAAAGCGGCTTTTTATAGGGGCGTTCACTCGTCAGCGCATCATAGATATCAATCATTTGAAACACCTGCGCCAACTTAGGAATATCTTGACCGACGAGCCCATCCGGATACCCCGAACCATCCCACCGTTCATGATGATGACGAATAATCGGAATGGTACCCCGCATGGTTCGCAGGGGTTGGCAGATTCGTTCACCAATGAGGACATGCTGCTGCATGATACTCCATTCATCTGGCGTGAGTTTGCCCTGCTTTAAAAGAACGGCATCTGGAATACCCACCTTGCCAATATCATGGAGATAGCTTCCCCACACCAAATCTCGTATTTCATTGCGAGATAACCCTAAGAATTCTCCGAAGACTCGGCTCCGAGCAATTAGACGTTCGCAGTGATCTCCTGTATTGGGATCGCGGCTCTCAACGATGCGGGCAATTGAGAATAAAACCTTTTCTGCATGATCAAGATCTTCATTGAGGCGCTTTTGTCGAATCAAAGATTTGACTCGTGCAGATAACTCTAACTGGTCAAACGGCTTCGTGAGAAAGTCATCTCCTCCGGCTTCGATGCCTCGTAGTCTGGCTCGACGATCGTTTAGCGCGGTCACAAAAATGATTGGGATAAATCGAGTTTGCTCATCTTGTTTGAGACAGCGACATACTTCAAACCCATCCATTCCAGGCATCATGACATCAAGCAAGACAAGATCTGGATTGATGTCAGATACAAACTCAAGGGCATTTGACCCGCTATCAGCTTCTATGACCTCATACCCTTCAACAGACAGCAATGCAACCGCTGTCATCCGACTCGAAGGATGATCATCAACCACCAAAATTCTCGGGCGTTCAGTTTCAAAAAAATTCACGGTCAAATTTCACCTCAGTTGTCTGAAAGTGCCAATATACAGCGATCCCAAATCGCTTGTGAATTGTGCGTCGATATGAGGGTTAACGATTCCCAGTATGGTATATGCATCAGCGCAGTAAATCAGTTTTTTTACGGAGTTTGTGAGGCAAAAGGGTCAAAGTTTTGGAAGATGAATGTACTATAGCCTTACGCTTTCGCGTTAGGACGTTGAACGTGTGTAGAACCTGAGCCCGGAGGGCTATATCACCCCTTATTGAGAATGAAGACTATGAGAATCTAACATTCTTCAAGATGGCACGCTGCTAGTTAAAGAGTTCCCAGTTTTAGAAATGAGTGAGTAGGCTGCCCATAAAAATTAATTCGGTGGAGCGGTTAAAACCGCCAGTATTTAGAGTTTTGTCAGTCAATCAGGTTACAGCTATACGTTTAAGGCATACATTCAAGGCATACATTTAAGGCATGGAGGCGATCGCTCAACACTTAGGCTCTCTGACTTGACAGCCCAAATTCATTCGTCTTGAATGCTCGTGATCCCCATAATTTC
>DBGGTD010000301.1:0-2057 GCA_051162585.1 Elainellaceae cyanobacterium | reverse complement strand
AGAAAAATTCTTGCCCTTAAAGTATTTCCTTAACTCTTGCCAAAGTCGTTCGACTGGGTTCAACTCTGGACTGTGAGAGGGCTGATATATAGGCACTACATTCTCCGGCCACTGTAGTTGAGAGGTGACGTGAGCACTGGCTTGGTCAATCTGGAGAAAATTGAGGGTATCGGGAAAGGAGTTTGCAAACTGCTCCAGAAATCGGTTGAAACAGACACAATCGAGATGAGAAAAGGTGTAGAAAAACGTGTCGCCACTGGAGGGCTCACACGCTCCGTAGAGCCAAAAGGTCTCTCGTGGCCATTGCACAGAGACGATCGGTTTGACGCCCCGAGCGGTAATCACTCGACCCGTGAGCGTTTTCAGTCCCCATCGGCTCTCATCCATACAAAAGTATCGACAGGGGCGATCGCACGCAAAATGCGTCACCATCAATTGAATCACCTCTGGCAACTTTTTTTATATTGCTCTTGCTGATGCTCATCCGCCTTGGCAGACCGCGGACGAGGCACCTTTAGCTTCGCTTTGAGGCGATAGTGAACGGTTCGATGCACGGTTGAATACGGCACCTCGATCTGATGAACCTCACTCAACCACTGTTGAATCGCTCCATAACTGGCAAATCCTTCTGGTCGCTTCAACTGCGCTTTGAGATCGTCCAAAATCGCTCCCTCAATCTTGGCTTCAACACCGGGTGGAATTTTCACCTCTAGCAACCCATCAATGCCTTTCTCCTTGTAGCGTTTTAGCCATCGATAAATGGTGGATTCATCCCGATGCAGTCGTTCTGCTAAGGCTTGGCGCGTCTGGATATCGCCTTGTTTCAGCCAATAGAGCATTTGCATCCTCTCTTTCCCGGATGCAGTCGTTTGCTGCTTCAGTCGCTGCTTGATCGCATCCAAACTTTCCTCAATCGTGACCACAAACTTGTTCGCCATCAGATGTACTCATCATCATCATCAATTCCTAATTTAGTGCATGTCTTCCGGGAATTGGTATTAGTAGCGGGACACATCGAATTTATGTTTCAGCAAAGTCGCCCCAATGCCGTTGAATATGCTGATTCTGTGTTTCATCTCCAGCAATGGAACTATGCCCAGCAGGGCTATGCGGCCACAGGCAATGCATTCACTTGGCGTTGGATGTTTGATGCGGTTGGCTACTTTGACGAAAACTTTCTGCATTTGGGCGATCGCCAGTGGGGTCAACGAGTCCATGCGGCTGGTTATGGAGTCACCTATTCCCGCCATGCTTGGGTTGCTCATCCCGCTCGGTCAACGTTATCCGCACTAATGCGAAAAGGCAGGATGCAAGCAAAGGCAATGCATTCGCTGAAGCCTTACACTAGTTCAGCGTTGCTTCAGCAGCTCGTTCCATTTGGTCAGCAATTTTATGAGTGTGCTCTGGGGGATCAGCAGCCGTGGATATTAAAGTTGCAGTTGGTAGCGATCGCTCATCTGATCAAGTATGCGGTTTCATGGGAGATGATTCGAAAATTGGCAGCCGACAAAGTTCAGCAGGAGTCCTCATTAGGACGAAAACCTGGAAAAAGTTGCTTTTGAGTCTCTCATTTGTTATCATGTCTGCAGACCGATCGGTCTTTAGGTATGAGAATTATGTCCAAAGCTGATGAAACTAAATCTAGGATTATTCAGCACGCTGCAGACCTATTCAACCGCCAGGGGTTTGCTGGCTCGTCTATGTCAGACATTATGCAGGCAACTGGCTTGAAAAAAGGAGGGATTTACAACCACTTTGCTAGTAAGGACGAGTTGGCAATCGCCGCCTTTGAATTTGCGGTGCAGCAAGTAAGCCAACGTTACATTCGGGCTCTGAAGGGTCAGCAAGTGGCAGTCAACCGCCTTAAAACAATCATTCAAACCTTTTATACGGCTATTGAAGAGTCTCCCATCAAAGGGGGATGTCCAATCTTGAACACCGCCATTGACAGTGATGACAACCATCCTGCCTTACTCGAACGGACGCAGCAGGCCATGTATCAGTGGCGTAACCTGATTCACCGGATTGTACAGAAAGGTATTGAGGTAGGCGAGATT